>NZ_JARGEF010000258.1:0-10972 GCF_033794725.1 Streptomyces sp. ID05-39B
GCCCTTGACCGACCGCTCGTACACGTCGGGGGTGGCGCCGTAGGTGAGTCCGTGGCCGTAAGGGAAGAGCGGGGTCTGGCCGTCGCCGTCGTTGATCGGCTGCTGGGAGACGCCGCGCATCCAGGTCATGGGCAGCTTGCCGGTGGGGACATGGTCGCCGAACAGCACGTCGGAGACGCCGTTGCCCTCGGTTCCGGGCAGCCAGGCGGCCAGCAGGGCCTGCCAGTCGGGGAGTCGGGTAGCGATGTCGAGCGGCCGTCCGGAGACGAGGACCACGACGACGGGTACCCCACCGGCCTTGAGTCTGGCGAGCGTGCTCAGGTCCTCCTGGTCGAGGCCCATGCCGTTCGGCCGGTCGCCGCGGCCCTCGGCGTAGGGCGTCTCGCCGATCACGGCCACGGCGGCCGTGTAGCCGTCGCCGATGCCGTTGCCGTAGCGGTCGTAAGTGACTTGCGAGGGATCGGTGACCGCGGCGCGGATGCCCTGGAGGATGGTCGTGCCTTCGGTGACCGGGCCGCTGCGGCCCTGCCAGCCCACGGTCCAGCCGCCGCTCTGGTTGCCGATGTCGTCGGCGGACTTGCCGGCGACGAACAGTTTGGCGCCCTTGGGGAGCGGCAGGATCCCGCCGTCGTTCTTCAGCAGCACCTGTGACTTGCGCACGGCCTCCCGGGCGATCGCCCGGTGCGCGGCGGAGCCGACCCCCGACGTGTACGAGCGGTCGGTCAAGGGCCGCTCGAACAGGCCCAGTTGGAACTTCTTGGTGAGGATGCGCCGGTTGGCGTCGTCCACCCGGGCCTGGGAGATCCGCCCGGCACTCACCTCGCCGCGCAGCAGGGTCAGGAACTTCTTGTAGTCGTACGGGACCATCACCATGTCGACGCCCGCGTTGACCGCCGTGGTGATCTCGGCGCCGGTGAAGCCGGACTGCCCGTCGAGCTGGTCGACCGCGGCCCAGTCGGAGACGACGAACCCGGTGAAGCCCAGTTCGCCCTTCAGTACATCGGTGACCAGGTACTTGTGGGCGTGCGAGCGCACGCCGTTCCAGCTGCTGTACGACAGCATCACCGAGCCCACGCCGCGCCGCACCGCCTCCTGGAAGGGCGGCAGGTGGAGGGCGCGCAACTGCCCTTCGGTGAGCTGGGTGTTGCCCTGGTCGACGCCGCCGGTGGTGCCGCCGTCGCCGATGTAGTGTTTGGCGGTGGCGAGCACCGAGGCCGGGTCGGCGCCGAGGGTGGCGCCCTGCAGACCGGTGACGAACGTGGCCATGGAGGTGGGAAGTTCGGGCTTCTCGCCGAACGACTCGTAGGTGCGGCCCCACCGGTCGTCGCGGGCCACGCACAGACAGGGCGCGAAGTCCCAGTCGATGCCGGTGCCGGCCATCTCCTCGGCGACCGCCCGGCCGATGCGCTGGACCAGTGCGGGGTCCCGGGTGGCGCCGAGGCCGATGTTGTGCGGGAAGATCGTGGCGCCGCGCACCGCGTTGTGCCCGTGCACGGCGTCGATGCCGTAGATGAGGGGGATGCCGAGCGAGGTCCCCAGGGCGGTTCGCTGCAGGGAGTCGTAGGTGTCCGCCCAGGTCTGGGCGTTGTTCGGGCTGACGGTGGAGTCGCCGCCGGAGAGCACCGAGCCGATGCGGTAGGCGGCGAGGTCGGACTGCGGGACGAGGGAGTCCTTCTCGATCTGCGTCATCTGCCCGAGCTTGTCGTCGAGCGACATCCGGGACAGCAGGTCGCCGACCCGGTCCGCGACGGGCAGCGCCGGGTCCTGATACGGCAACGCCGCGGCGGGCACGGCGGGTTGGGCGGACGGTGCGGCACCGGTCAGTCCGATGAGGGTGAGGGCGGCGGCGCACAGCGCGGCAACGATCGCGGGGCGGCGGGGAGCGGGGGCGAGGCTCTGGCTCATGGCGTGGGCCTTTCCGGGTGCGGCCGGAGGAGCGGAGGAGCACAGTGGGTCGTCCTGGGTCCCGCCCCGTCACCGTGGGAGGACGAGGGGGCGGGACCCGCAACGGGCGGGGCGCCGGGTGGGATCGGGACCAGGAGAACGGTCGGACGCGGACACGGCTCAGATCAGAGAGCGCTCGGACGCGGGCGCGGCTCAGATCAGAGAACGCTCGGACGCGGACACGGCTCAGATCAGAGAGCGCTCGGACGCGGGCGCGGCTCAGATCAGAGAACGCTCGGACGCGGCCGCGGCTCAGATCACGAGGGCACGCTGACGCGGGTGGCGTCGCCTCACGAGCAGGCGGTGCCGTTGAGACTGAACCCGGCCGGCCGGCTGAACGAGCCGCTGTAGGTGCCCTGGAAGCCGAAGGTCTGTCCGGCGCCGGGCGCGATCCGCGCGTTGTGCGCGAGAGGGGTCGCCGTCACCGCGCCGGTGGACGGAGTGACGCCGGCGTTCCAGGCGTTGGTGATCCGCTGCCCCGAGGGCAGGGTGAACGCCAGCTTCCAGGGATCGACCGGAGCCGAACCCGTGTTGGTGACGGTGACGTCCGCGGTGAAGCCACCGGTCCAGACGTTGGTCGCGTACGTCACCTTGCAGGCCGTCGCCGGATCGCCCGGGTTCCCGGGGTCGCCCGGGTTGCCCGGATCACCGAGGTTCACGGCCGAGGAGAAGGAGTTCACCGCGAGCCCGGCACCGTTCTGCCAGGGCTCGAACCCCGCCTGCACGCTCGTCAGGTACCAGCTGTTCTGCGCCATGCCGCGGCGGACGGTCTCCCGCACGAAGTCCATGACGTCGAAGCTCCAGCTGGGGATCGCCGAGGGGGCGACGAACGAGATCACGTCGTTTGACCCGTTGCTGCCCGTCCACACCTGCCAGCTGCGCCCGCCCACGGTGGTGGTACCCACCGGAGAGCCGATCGGCTGGATCGAGCCCACCTTGTTGAACCAGATCATGATCTCGGTCTGGCTCACCCCGTCGGTCTTCGGCGTCGGATCGAGCCAGATGTCGTACGACGCGTTGTACACGGCATCGCCGACATAGCCGTACGAGATGCTGCTGGGCGCGCCGGCGATGCCGCTGAGCCTCGCCGGGAGGTTGGTCCCGGGCGAACAGTTCGTGTAGTGGCAGCCGTTGAACACCGAGGGGTACGACTTCGGGGCGCCGTTGGTGGGTACCGAGCCGTCGGCCTGGGTCAGCCGGAAGCCGGTGTCGGTGGCGGTGACGCACTGGGGGGCGCTGGTGCCCCAGCGGTTGTTCTGGACGACGTAGCGGCCCTGGATGGTGGTCGAGCCGAACTGGTCGCAGATCAGGGTGTCCGCCTGGACCGCCGGGGCGGCGGCCACCAGAGCGGCGACGGTCGCGAGAGCGGTGAGCAGCGCGCCGATCAGGCCGCGCGCGGTTCTGGGGCGGTGCGGTAACGGTCGCATGGGGGCCTCTCCGGGAGGGACAACCGGCTTGGAGGGAGCGGACGGGGAAACGGGAGCGCTTCCGGACCGCCCAGATGGGAGCGCTCCCATCAATGGTTCCGGTGGGACATTAGGAGGCGCTCGCGTCCCTGGCAACCCATGGGAACCGAATGTGTCGAACGGATTTCGAAGTCACAGGTCAGCGGCGGCAAGGAAATGAGACGGTCAACACGCGTCATATGCCAGGGAGTTGGGAGCGCTCCCGAAACTTTCGCTTCGTCATTCCAAGGAGCTGCTGCGGCCGGCCGGCGTGGACCTGTGGCGCGCCCGCGGACGTCGGGTCCGGGATCGGTCGTCGCGGGGGCGGTGGTGGGGCGACGAGGGGGTGCCGGGGTGGAGCGACGCGGGAGCCGTGGCAGGCCGACAAGGCGTCCGGCGTCCGGCGTCCGGCGTCCGGCGTCCGGCGTCCGGCGGATCCTCATGGCCGGTCGCCGTAGGCGTTGAGCCCAGGGGCTCATGAGACCAGGGGTGTATGGGCTCCAGGGCCTCTTCAGGCCATGATCGAGGAAGTCGTTCCGACTCCCGCGCCACCAGCCTGCCGTGGGCCACGGGCCACTTCAGCACACTCCTGGCGAACTCATGCCGATTCGCGCGTCACCAGTTGCGTTCGCAGGATCACGTGGCGCCACGCCACCTCCGGCTGTTCGATCTCCTCCAGCAGGAGCCGCACCATCGTCCGGCCGATCTCGTCCAGCGGCTGGCGGACGGTCGTCAGCGGCGGGTTCGTCTGCTCCGCCAGCTCGAAGTCGTCGAAGCCGACCACCGCCACGTCCTGCGGCACCCGGCGCCCTGCCGCACGCAGAGCGTCCAGTGCCCCGGCGGCCATGGCGTCAGACGCGACGAAGACCGCGTCGACCTCCGGGTGCCGCCCGATGAGCCGGGCCATCGCCCGGCGCCCGCTGGCCTCGGTGAAGTCACCCTGGACCACCAGGGCAGACCCGTGGTCGAGTCCCGCCTCGGCCAGCGCCTCCTCGTAACCGCGCAGTCTGCACCGGGCGACGTACATGTCGGGCGGCCCGGTGATGGCCGCGATGGCCTTCCGGCCTCCGGCCACCAGATGACGGACCGCCGCGCGTGCCCCGCCGACGTTGTCCGCGTCCACATACGTCACCCGCTCGTCGCCCGAGCGCCGGCCCAGCAGGACCGTGGGCAGCCCGGCGTCGGCGAGCATGTCCGGCAGACGGTCCTCGGCCGGCACGGACATCAGCAGCACTCCGTCGACCCGGCCGCCGCGTGCGTACTCCACGAACCGCTTCCGCTCCTCGTCCGTGCGGACCAGGGTCAGCAGCAGTTGCACCGCCGTGCCGGACAGGGCGTCCCCGACCGCCCGTACGACCTCGGAGAAGAACGGCTCCCCGAACAACCGCCAGTCCGTGTTCGTCATCACCAGCGCGACGGCGTCCGCACGTCGCCCGGCCAGTGAACGCGCCGCCAGATTGGGCACATAGCCCAGTTCGTCGATGGCGCGCCGTACGGCGAGGCGCGTGGACTCCTTGACGCCCGCCGCGTTGTTGATCACCCGGGACACCGTGCCCCGGCCCACTCCGGCAAGCGCGGCGACCTCTTCCAGCGTCGGCGTGCCCGAACTCCGTCTGACCACAGTCCCACCCCCAAGGGCACCCGATCCTAGGCCCTTCGCAAGTTTCGAACGAATGGCCAGACGGTGCGTCAGGGGGCTTTCCCGCCAATACTGTTGCTCGTGGGCCGCCGCATCCCGACACTGTCTCCGACGGCCGCGTCGCGGTCCCGTCCGGCGGCCCCCGGCCTTCCCCCCTCAGGCAGCAAGCACATCACCGGATTCCACTTGGTGCCACCGGTCCGCGCACGTGCCGGCTCGCAGAACGGCATCCTGGTCGAGCGAGCGCAGGACGCCGTTGTCCGTCCAGAAGGCAGCGGCCGGATCCGTGGTGCGCTCGCGGCGGGCCAGGGGGCAAGCCCACTGCCGCCTTCTGCTCCCCCACCCCGCGGCACCGGCCCGGCACCGCATCCTCCGGAGGATGCGGTGCCGGGCCGGTGCCGGACAGGAACGCACCCGACGGTATCAACAGGCGTCCCACCCGCCGCTGGCCGCTCGCCCTCCAACGCTCGACGTCGACGACCGCCGGGCCAGATACCTGGCCAGACCACTGACCCTGAACTCGGCCAGGGCACCCGGCTGCTCCCAACGTCCAGCAGGTACCGGCACCGGCGCACGCAACAGCCGCGACGCGACCTCGGCTGCGTTGAGAAATGCGCAGATCACACCGGGCCGGCGGGGCCGGGCCGCCACGTCGTCATCCGTCGTCCGAGATCGCCGAGCTTCCGCTGCCTACGCCTGCGGCCAGTGCCTCTGAAGGCCGGTTGGGAACTCAGCCGCCGCTCTTGCGACGGAACGACCGCTGACTCGCGGCCGGGCCGTGCGCTCCGTGGATCTTCGACGTGTCGGTGTTCGCGGCGACGTCGGTACCGTCGGCCTGCATACCGCGCTTGCGCGCCAACGCTTCCCGGAACTTGCGCTTCAAGTCGTACTGGCCGTCTTCGTCGGGCGAGAGGGAACTGCTCTCGCCGTCGACCGGCTCCGAGCCTTCGGGCAGGGGAGACTCTGCAGCCATGGTGACCTCCTGGGACTGGGCAGTGGGAAGCACAGCTTGTCACAGCGGGCGGCGTTCGAGGCGCCCGCGTCCTACGCCGCCACCTCGCCGGCCGCGGTGGTCGTGGGCGTGGGCGCGCACGTCGTACCTGTCGCCCCCGGTACTCGGCCTCGTGGTGAGGACGTGCCGTCCGTATCGTGCCGTCCGTATGTGGCTGCTACAGCCCTGGGCACTGGTCGGCGCCGGCGCCGCGACCGCCCTCGACGCGAATCGGTTCGACTGATCCGGAGGAGCTGCTGCTGGTGGCGCCCTCTGTCACGCAGTCGTCGGCCGGCTGTCGGTCAGTCAGCGGGCAGGCCGAACCAGCGGAGAAGTACGGGGCGTGCGTCGGCGGGGGCGTCCTCGGGGCCTCGGGCATAGCGTGCCAGCAGCTCCAGATAGTCGTCGTGGAACGCGTCCAGCTCACTCTTCGTGAGGTGAATGAGGCTGCGTGAACCTCGCATCCAGCCTTCGGACTCCGCCTGTCC
The DNA here is from genome assembly GCF_033794725.1 of Streptomyces sp. ID05-39B. Classification (NCBI taxonomy): domain Bacteria; kingdom Bacillati; phylum Actinomycetota; class Actinomycetes; order Kitasatosporales; family Streptomycetaceae; genus Streptomyces; species Streptomyces sp. ID05-39B. The sequence goes on from NZ_JARGEF010000258.1 coordinate 6,508, forward strand.
GGCGGTGAACCTACGGGCGAGATCGACGTCCTCCTCCATCCTCATCCGGTCCAGTTCGGCCGACATGGCGCGCTCGGCCTCCGTCAGGTCGTCCTGCGGCGGTCTGCGGATGTCGAGGCCGCGCACTCCGCGCCACCAGCGCTCACGTCCGGTGGAGCGCTCGGGGATGTCCTCGATGAGGCCGCTTCGCTCCAGCATGCGCAGGTGGTAGCTGAGCGTCCCCGTGTTCTCCCCGAGGGCGGTGGCCAGCGTGGTCGAGGTGGCGGGGCCCGCCGCGCTGAGGTGGCGCAGGATGCGCAGGCGCAGGGGATGCGAGAGGGCCTTGAGCACCTCCGGGCTGTCGACCGTGCGCCGCGCTGCGGCTTCCGCTCTCCGCTCTTCTGTCATGGCGCCAGCCTATCCGAATCACAGCGGAAGCTCTGCAGACCTTCCTCTGCAGAGATATCTCTGCAATACTGTCGGCATGACGCCGAACCGAGTGACCATGAACCGCCGCACACTCCAGCGCTTCACGAGTGCCCTTGCGGCCGCACTGCTTGCAGGACTAGCCCTGGGCGCCGCACCGCCGACACATAGCACTGAACGGGCCGCGGACCTGCCCGAGTTCGACTTCTCCGCCTGTCCGGCCGTCGACGAGTTGCCCGTGGGTGCGGACCCCGGGACCTGGCGCTGCGAGGTCATGCACGCCACGGGACATCTACGCATGGGCACCGTCGACGAGCCGCTCACCGAACCAATGAAGATCACGTTTGCGGAAGGCCGCGTGGACGGTGAATTCCGCCAGGTCTTCGGGGAGATGACCGCTGCGCCGATCAGGGTGGACGGCACCCCGTTGACCCTGACCCCGCAGTACGGCGGCTATTCGGACTTCCTGTCCGACGACACCCGGCGCGGCGAGTTCGACATCAGGTTCGCCCTGGGCTGGGCGCACAGGTTCCCTGCCCTGTCGCCGTCCCACTGCTCGGTGGGCAGCGAGGAGAACGCGGTTCACCTGGTACTCAAGGACACCGTTCCCACCCGGGTCATATCCAAGGAGCCCCTGGTCGTCACCTTCGGCGCCCAGGACGTGGCATTCACCGCCCCGCGGACCAGCGGCTGCGGACCGCTGAGCCGCACGCTGGACCGGGCCCTGGGCCTGCCTTCCGCCACCGGGGCGAACGCCTTCACCATGGATGTCACGGTGGCCATCCGGCCCTACGCGTAGAGGGTTCACCACCTGTAAGGGATGGGCACTCACCGATCGCCTGGATGAGGTGGATGGTCACAGGGGATCCATGTAGCTGGACTCAACGGTACGCGTAGAAACATTCGATTGTCCTCAAAGATCTGCTGAGGCACCTTCGTAGGACGGGACCGGCCGAGTTCGCATTCCCACCGTGCGAGCCAGTCGGTGCGGGATCCACCGGCGCCTCCCACTCGTTGCCGGCCTCGCTGCAGTACGTGACCCACACGCGGCTGCTGGTCGCGACGGCGTCCACCAGTGCACCGGTGCACCGGTGACGGCCGGATCGGGGCGGGCCGACTGCGGATCCGGTGCCGCCGCCGTGTACTCGCGCAACAGAGCCGCCTCGCCGACACTCTCCGGCAGGGCGTTGACGACCTTGTCCAGCGCGCTGCCGGTCAGGCCGTCGGCCGCCGCCGGGGGGCCGCCGAGCACCGCCATCACCAGGCCGAGGGCTTCAGGCTGGGTGAAATGTACGGGCGGCAGTCTCGTTTTGCGCCCGAGCCGGTAACCGCCGTGCGGTCCACGGGCCGACCGCACGGGGATGCCCGCCTCGCGGAGGATCGCGACGTACCGGCGGGCGGCTCGCTCGGTGACATCGAGCCGTACGGCGAGTTCGCCGGCCGTCGTGCCGGAGCGGGCCTGAAGGATCTCCAGGGTACGCAGTGCTCGGGCGGTGGGACTGAGACCGTTCGGCACGGCAGCAGCTAGTCCGCGCCACTGAGCCCTTCCAGATCCCGCGGAGCGCTGACGGACTCGCCGTCCGGCCGACGCGCGGGACAAACCGGCAGGGAACTGCCCGGATCTCCCAAGGGGATGAAGCTCGCTCCGCACAGCGGCGACGAACGACGAACCGAACGACGCCGGGCGGCAGGCGGCAGGCGGCGGGCGGCGGGCGGCGGGCGGCGCGAGTCGTGTCCCACCCCAACGGCACTGCTGCGGATCACGGCGTCACGCCGCCACCGAGGTCGTCGATCGAGGGGAACGGCTCGGTCGTGGCTGCCCGGTGCGACCGGTCCGCTGTGGGCGGCACCCGCCTATCGCACGGCGGCGAGCGACGCGTAGACGACGACGTTGCTCAGATAGCCGGTGTCCTTCGTGTAGCCGCCGCCGCAGGTGATCACGCGGAGTTCGGCGCGGTCGGAACCGCCGTAGACCTTGTCGTCGGGGAATCGCTCCTTGTCGTAGACCTCGACGGCGTCGACGGTGAAGACGGCGGTACGGCCGTCCGCCCGGTCGATCTCGATCGTGTTGCCCTTGGCGACGGACCCGAGGCCGTAGAAGACCCCGGGTCCGCCGGTGGGCAGGTCCACGTGGCCCGTCGTGACGGCTGTCCCGACCGATCCGGGGGATGTGCCCCCGCCGTACCAGCCGACGAGCCTGGGGTTGTCGGCGGGTGGCGGCTGCAGCGCCCCGGACGCGTCGAGGCTGAGACTGCTCATCGGGGCGTCCACGCCGATGACCGGAATCCGCAGCCGCAGCGGTGGTGCCGGCCGCAGCGGCTCAACGGCCAGGCCTGTCGCCGCCGCCGCTGTGGGAGCGACGGCGGGAGCCGCCGGGGTGGACAAGGCCTGGTCCGTCGAGGGCTGCGGTGGCCGCACCTCGTGCAGCGCACCGCTCACCAGCAGCGCACCCGTCACCAACGTCCAGGCCACCAGCTTGACCGAGGGGACGTAGGAAGGGGAGGACGCGCGGGTTTGATGCCCAGGGGCCATCATGATCCAGCCTCTTGCTCACTACCGGGGGAAAGACGGACAGCCCTGCCACACGGCTTCCGGTCAGGCAGCCACCACAAGCCGGTGCGGTGCTGCACCGGGGGTCATGTGCGGGCGGCCTGCGAGCGGTGACGCACTCGCACCAGCCAGCCCGCCGCGCCCGCGGCCATCAGCACCCCGCCCACGGCGAGCTGTGTGGCTGTGTCGTCGGTGTCGCCGAAACCGGCCTCGACAGCGCCATGAGGCCGGCGCGCCGTCAACGCGTACGAGTCGGTGAGCTTCACCCTCGGCGGGCACTTGACCGTGACCGTGTCAGTGGTGGCCTCGGTCCCCTCCGGCACCACGAACCGGCCGGTGAGGACGCCCTTGCGCTCCCCCTCGAAGAGGTGGAAGGCTCCCGCCACCTCCGACTGACCCTTTCCGTAGACCTCCGCGCCGCACGCGGTGGTACTGACCGTGACCGTGATACCGGAAGATCCCGGCCGTGAGTGGATGTCGAGACGGGATTCGCCGGCTGCGGCAGCGACCGGGCCCTGCAACACCAGGACACCGACCACCAGCCCGATACCAACGCCAACATGTGTGCTGCCCAAGGAGTCCTCCAATGACACACTGCATTCGGCTTGCCTGAACGGGGCCACACATCCATTCCACTCATCGGACGATCGACACCCCGTCACCCCCCGCGACGCGGCACCCGGCGGAGCGATTCACCCGGCAGGCGTACCGCCCGCGTCACCACACGCGTCCGTGCGGCGGCCTGCTGAAGCACGGTCACAGGCATCGAGCACCGGCTGGTCGTGTCCACGGGCCCTTTGTCGGCGCCGGGCCGGCGTCGCTCTGTGCGTCCGGTCGGTCCTCGATGCGGTCGCGCTCGTTCTTGGGCGTGGCGGCGCACACCGACGCGATCAAGCCGGGCTCCATGTCGTCGGCGTCGATCGCTGCGCGCCCTCGGGTGCCCGGATCGGCATCGCGTTGTGTACGAACCGAGGGAGTGTTGCCCGGCCGGGCGCTGCGGAAGGCCCTCTGCGGCTCGCCGATCGCCGCCGCGCGGAGCCGGCGCCCGGGGGTCCGGCGAACTGCCGGTGCTCGCTGTGGCGTGAAGGCAGCCGTAGGAGATGGCTGATCTGTGGATCAAGTCCTAAAGCTTGAACACAAATTACACACACCCTCTCTTCATACTGGTCGCGATGGTCTAGATTGACCGTGCTTCAGCTGTTCGAACACGAAGCGATAGAAATGATCTATGGGTCCGGTGTCAGGGATTGGCAGCAGCCGCGTGCCCGGCGCCAGACGTGGGGGTGATCAATTCTTTTGGCCCGAGAGGGTCTTCGGCGCCGAGAGCGCCTGAGGTTTCGAACGGGTTCCTGAGCACCTCGGAGTCTGGCCGGACATACGGGTCCGCTGCCTCTGCGAGGCGAACTCTTCAAGTAGCTCTGCAATAGCCGGGATGTCATGCGCAGGGGGGCGTCCCGCAGGGAGGAACAGCGCTGCACCGGGGGGCGGGGAACCTCCCGAGGGGAGGGAC
>NZ_JARGEF010000259.1:0-10891 GCF_033794725.1 Streptomyces sp. ID05-39B
CTCCCCGCCGCCGCCCGCACCCGCCGCGTACGGCCGTGTTCCGCCAAGTGCGCCAGTACGGCGGCCGGAACCCCCGTGGTCTCGGTGAGTCTCCGCTGGAGCCAGTCCGAGGCCGCGGTCAGGGTCGCCGGGTCCCAGGTGTCGGACGTGGTCAGGGTGTGGATGTGGGTCCACTCGCTGAGGCGGGTGAGGAGGAAGGGCGGCGGGGTCGGGCCCAGGGCCTGGCGGACTCCGTCCGTCCAGTTCTGCCAGTCGGCGGACGGGGAGGCGTGCAGGGCCTCGCCCCGCCGGTCCAGGTGGCGGATCACCGCCGCTATGGCCATCTGGCGGTCCGGGTCGGTGAGGATCCGGCGGATCAGGGCCGGTTCCTCGGAGGGTGGGGCCTCGGCGAGGGCGCGGCCGTACTCGGCGTACCTCGCGTGCTCCGCGGGCTCGGGGTCGAGGTGTCGTATGTGGGTGCGCGTCGCCTCGTAGAGCGCGGTCGGGTTGTCCAGGTGGACGTCGTGGGCCGCGTTCGGGACGGTCGTCAGGGTGGTGTCTGTCGGGCGGTGGGCGCGCATCCGCTCCGCCTCCTCCTGCCGCAGCATGCCTCGTTCGGCGCGGATCACCAGGGTGGGGCAGGTGATCCGGGACCACTGTTCCCAGTAGCCGTCCGGGGAGAGGGCGAGTGCCTGCGCCGTCGCGGTCATCGTGTCGCGGTCCACTCGGGCGTGGCCGCCGTCCGGTCGCCAGTCCAGGCCGTCGGCCCACTTGTCGTGGCCCAGGAACGCCGTTGCCTCGGCGCGGGAGGGGAAGGGCGTCGGCCAGCTGTCCAGCCAGTGCGCGATCTGCGCGGGCAGGTCCGGCGTACGGCCCGCCGGGCCCGCCTCCACCAGGATCAGGGACGCCACCCGCGAGGGGTGCGCCGCCGCGGTCAGCAGGGCCGTCAGGCCGCCCAGGGACTGGCCGAGGAGGACCGCCGGCGGGAGGGACAGGTGCGTCAGGAGGCTTACGGCGTCCCGTACCGCCGCCCGTCTCGTCACGTCGGCCGGGGTGCGCGTGCTGTCGCCGTGGCCGCGGGCGTCGTAGCGCACCACGCGGTGGCCGTCGGTCAGGAGGCGGGCGGTCAGGTCGTCCCATTCGCCGAGGTGGCCCGCGAGGCCGTGGAGGAGGACGACGGGGGGTGCCGTCGGGTCCGGGTGCGGCGGGGTGTGGTCGCGGTAGGCGAGGCGGGTGCCGTCGGGGGTGGTGAGGTACGCGGTCAACTCCGGGGCCTGCCTGTCCTGGTGGTCGCTCGGCGGATGCCCACAGCGTCTCCCCGGCCCCGCTGCCGCCGCCAGCGGATTTGCCGTACGGCGGCGGCGGGCCGGGGGGCGGGTCAGGACGTGCGGGACGCCAGTTCCGCTCGGCCGAACAGCAGGGCGTATCCCGGCGGGAGTTGGGACAGGATTCGGTCGGTCAGGTCGTCGCCGATCAGGTTCGGCAGGACGCCTAGGACCGAGCTGACGTCCCAGCGGGCCGTGGCGTGGGTGGCGCCCTCGATGCGGGTCGCCACCGTGTCGACGAACTCCTGCGCCGACTGCGGGCGGGTCGCCGGGATCTGGGACGCGATCACTCTCGCCGCCTCCCTCGGGAGCGCGCGGGTCAGGGCCACGCGCTCGTCGCCGGTGACATGGCCGCCCAGCGCGGAGAGGACGATGCGGGTGACGCGTTCGGCCTCGGCGGTGGTCGGGTACTGGCCCGACTCCCGTACGGCCGCGATCAGTTCACTCCAGTCCCGGTTCCCGTTCCGGTGCCCGTGCCTGCGGTGGCCGTCGTCCTCCTCCCTTGCTGTCGGGCGTGCGGGTACGGGCCGCTGCGGGGCCGGGATCATCGTCCTCGGCGTCTGCGCGGTCGTCGTCATCGTTCGGGCTCCTCCTCCGAGTCCGGTGCGGTGGTTCCGTGCGGTGCGGTGTGCGCCTCCCGTGGCCCCGAGTGCCGGCTCCGGGGCCACGGGAGGCGGGGCGTCAGCCGCTGATCTGCTTGCGGCCGCCGTCGCCGCCCGAGATCTGGATGCGGCGCGGCTTGGCCTGTTCGGCCACGGGGATGCGCAGGGTGAGGACGCCGGCCTCGTACGAGGCGTCGATGCGGTCCACGTCCAGGGTGTCGCCGAGGAACAGCTGGCGGGTGAAGGTGCCCGCCGGGCGCTCGGCGACGAGCAGCTCCGCGCCCTCGGGGGCGGGGGTACGGCGCTCGGCGCGGACGTTGAGGACGTTGCGTTCGACGTCCAGGTCGATCGTCTCGGGGTCGATGCCCGGAAGGTCGAAGTGGACGAGGAAGTCGTCCCCGGACCGGTAGGCGTCCATCGGCATGGCGGCGGGACGGTCGGCGGTGCCGGTGCCGAAGACCTGCTGCGCGAGTCGGTCGAATTCGCGATAGGGGTATCGCCCGGTTCGAGCGAAGTCGAGAATTGGGGAAGGGTCGGTACGCATGAGCATCACAGTCCACTCCTCTCCTCAGACTCTTCGGTGCGATGCCCTACGCCTTCTTATATAGCTCGGAGGAGGAAACTTGACAACCCTCGACTCAGGTTGGCCAACTCGCCTGGTCCGGGAGTTAGCCTCGGAGCGACTTCGAGGAGGCAGACATGGCGAAGGTTTCCAGTTCGGTGATCGCCGCGGGCGGGCTCGTCGGCGGGTACGGCGCGGCCCGTCGGTGACTAGCCTCGATCATTCGTGAGTCCCCGGCAGCTTGCGACGTTGTTGGCGAATCCGCTCGGTGGACGCTGATTGGCAGATATGGGCCGGCGATCTGCCCCTTCTACGGCGTGTCTCTGGCCCGGATCTGCCAATTGCTTGGCTTGACGGGATTCGCCAACAGCATCGCTTGCCGGCGGGGACTTCGTGTCTGTGGGGTGGGGTCTCTTCGGGGCTGCGGAATGCTGAGGGCCGGCTGTCGCGTCGGGTGAGTGTGCCGGGTTCCGCTTTGGCGGTGAGGTGGTTCGGGTTGTCGGGATGGTCGAAATAGCTGGTCAGTAGGGGTTCGGCAATGCCTTGAGCCGGTCGAATGCTCGGGTGATCTCGTCGGTCCAGGGCCATCGGGCGGTGAAGCGGAGCCAGTGGCGGCATCCGGTGTGCACGAGCCGGGCGGGGCCGCGTCGGAGAACCGCGACCTTGACCAGGGTGGCCAGGCAGCGGGTGCTGCGTGTCGGCAACGCCGACGAACTCGGCCGCCAGTTCGGCGAGTACGCCAAGGCGGGCCTGGAGCACACGGTCCTCGCCAACACCACCGGCCTGATCGGCGGGGTGGGCGAGATCCGCGCCCGCGCCCGCGACCTGCCCACCCTCAAGGCGGTGCTGTCCGACCTTTGAACGCGCCTGCGCGCCACTCCCTTGAGTGCCGCGCAGGCAGACGATCGGCGGGACCTGCTCCTTGTAGCGGTCCTACTCCTTGCAGTGTGTCCTACTCCTTGTAGAAGGTGGCGTCCTGCCGGTCGAGGGCCGTGCTGACCGGCTGGGTGTAGAGCAGGTTGTTGAAGTGCCGGACGTAGCGGCCGGGGAAGTTGAACGACTCGTACGACACCCCGGCCGCGGTGTCGGCGAGGCCCGCCCGCTGGAAGAACGAGGCGTCGGCGTCGAACAGGGTCGTGCCGTCGTCCTTCTCCACCCACACCTCGTTGTTCTTGTGGCGGAGGTAGTAGCCGGGGAAGTTCGCCGACTCCAGCGAGACCGTGCCGCTGCCCGCGAGACCGGTGACGACCCGGAACTGCGAGTCGGCGAGGTTGGTGACGTTGGCCTCCAGCTTCGCGCGGTACTCCCAGTGGCGGATGAACTTGTCCGGGTAGTTGTACGAGGAGAGACGGACCGGAGTCGCGCCGTCGGCGACGGGGATGCCGAAGTTGGGTGTGCCGTCGGCGTTCCAGTACAGCTTCTGGTAGCGGGTGCGGCGGTTGGGGTCGTTGAGCGGGTCGCCGTTGATGTTCTTGTAGTTACGGTCGTGGTAGACAAGGATGTCCGACTTGCCGTCCTCGGAGACCGTGAAGGTGTTGTGGCCCGGGCCGTACTGGCCGGTGGCGTCGTTGCTCTTGAAGACCGGCGTCGGGGTCTTCGCCCAGGACGCCGGGTCCATGAGGTCGGCTGTGCCGGAGGCGGTCAGCAGGCCGAGGCAGTAGTTGGCGTCGGTGGCGCTGGCCGAGAAGGTCATGAAGACCTTGCCGTTCTTCTCCAGGACGGCCGGCCCCTCGTTGACGCGGAAGCCGACGGTCTCCCAGGAGAACGTGGGCTTGGAGATCATCACCGGGCTGCCGCTGATGGTCCAGGGGTTGGACATCTTCGCCAGGTAGATGTTGGTGCCGCTGCCGACCGCCGGGTCGTTCTGCGCCCAGCTCAGGTAGCGGGTGCCGCTGTGCGTGAACGTGGTGGCGTCCAGCGAGAAGGTGTCCAGCGGCAGGGAGATCCTGCCCTTCTCGGTCCAGGTGCCGGTGAGCGGGTTGGCCGCGCTGGTCTCCAGGACGTACGGGCGGATCTTCCAGATGTCGTTGGAGACGCCGGCCGCGAAGTAGACGTACCACTTGCCGTCGATGAAGTGGATCTCCGGGGCCCAGATGTGGGCGCCCATCTCACCGCTGGCGTGCTTGGTCCAGATGGTGGTCTCCGGAGCCGTGGCGAGGTCCTGGAGGGTGGTGGCCCGGCGCATCACGATCTTGTCGTACGCGGGGACGGTGGCCGTGAAGTAGTAGAAGCCGTCGGTGTGCTTGAAGATGTGCGGGTCGGCACGCTGTTCGGCTATCGGGTTGGTGAAGGTGACCGCGGGGGACGCGGGGGCCGCCGCCTGGGCGGGCGTGGTCACGGTGGTGAGCATGGCGAACGCTGCCGCCGCGGCCACCAGGACACGTCTGGCGAGACGTCTCATGGTCGATTTCTCCTGGTTCACGTGGTGGGCGTCAGGCGCCACTGCTGGCAGTTGTTGTTCAGCCAGGACCACTGGCGTACGTCGGCTCCGTTGGCCCCGGAGCAGTTGGTGACGTCGGCGACCTTGCCGGTGGCGGCGTTGACGATCCGCACGTAGTCGTTGCCGGTGTAGATGAGCCGCGACTTCTGGCAGTTGTTGTTCAGCCAGGACCACTGCCGGATGTCGGCGCCGTCGGCGCTGGAGCAGCCGGCGGTGTCCATCACCTTGCCGGTGGCCACGTTGACCAGGCGACTGGTGTCGTCGGCCATGTCCTCGACACGCCACTTCTGGTTGGCGCCGCCGGTGCAGCTCCACTGGAAGATGTTGGTGCCGTCGGCGGTGTTGCCGTTCTCGACGTCCAGGCACTTGCCGCTGTTGCGGTTGACGATCGTGTACGCGGTCGGGGTGGTCGCGGTCTCACCGGAGGGGCCGGCGAGGGTCGTGCCGAGGGCGACCGGGGTGCCGAAGTTCGGGGTGCCGTCGGCGTTCCAGGTGAACTTCTGCACGCGGGTCGTACGGCCGTTTCCGCAGCCGCCGTTCGCCGTGCTGTTGGCGTGGTAGACGATCCAGTTCTCGGTGCCGTCCGGCGAGGTGAAGAACCCGTTGTGGCCCGGGGCGAAGACCCCGGCCGCGTCATTGCGCTGGAAGACCGGCGTCTGCTTCTTGGTCCAGGAGGAAGCGAGCAGCGGGTCGCTGCCGGTGAGCTCCAGCTGGCCCAGCTTGTAGTCGGCGGTCTGGCAGTGGCTGGCGGAGAAGGTCAGGAAGGTCCGCCCGTCGTGGTACAGCGGTTCGGGCCCCTCGTTGACCGCGCCACCGGAGGTCTCCCAGCTCAGGCTGGGGCTGGCGATGACCGAGAAGGTGGAGCTGCTCAGCGTGTACGGGTTGCTCATCGGCGCGATGACCAGGCTCTGCGTGCTGCCGCCGATGAAGCCGCTGCCCAGCAGGTACAGCTGGTTGTCGTGCTTCAGCACGCTGGCGTCGATGAGCCAGCCGCCGGGGGTGAGGTTCGACCCGGCAAGGGTGTTCTTGTGCGTGTACGGGCCCATCGGGTCGGTGCCGGAGCTCTCCAGCACCTGGGTGCGCTGGCTGTCGCAGCAGGCGACACCGCTCTGCGCGGCCGAGTAGTAGAGGTACCACTTGCCGTCCAGGAAGTGGATCTCCGGCGCCCAGATGTTGGCGTTGCGCCCCGCGGTGGTGTCCGACCAGATCTCCACGCTCGGGGCGGTGCTCAGGCCCGCGAGGGTGGCGGACTTACGCATGAGCAGCTTGTTGGTGAACGTGGTCGTCACCAGGTAGTAGCTACCGTCGTGGTACTCAAGCCACGGGTCGGCGCCCTTCTGGGACTTGATCGGGTTGGTATACGGCTTGCCGTCGGCGGCGGCGGCAGACTGAGCGGTGTGGATGGTCTGGACGGCCAGCAGTGAGGCGAACAGGGCCAGCAGTGCTGCCCCCAGCAGCAGACTGCGGCGGGGCGTCGACCAGCGACGGGCGCGGGTGGGGATCACGACAATTCCCTTCCGGGAGCGGCTCGGTGTCGGATATCTTGGGGCGACCCGGCGTGTTCGAAATTGCGAACACTGTGCGTAACTTCGGCCAGAAGGTAAAGCTGAGGCAGGAGGGACGTCAATGGTTGCGACACTTTTGATGTCGCCGAGATGTCCGTAATGGATCATGGACGTGAGCCGGTCGGCGTTTGCGTGGTGAAACCGAAGAGCGTGGGACGGCTGGGACGGCACGGCGTCCGGAGCGGCGGACTGCGGGTGGAAGACCCGGCCTGCGGCGGTGAACTCACGGAGACAGCAGTCGAGATGGAGAAACTCGGCTTCGGCGCGAGCCGGCTCGCCGGCAGCACGGGAGTGCGCCACGCCGCGTCCCCTCGTCGCGGCGAAGCCACGGATCACCCTCGCCACCGGCATCCAGAACATCCGGCAGCACGGGGCCGCCGGCACGGCCGTACACTTCGCCGAGCCGGAGGCCACCCACCCCGGCTCGGGGTGAGCCACGCCAGGCTCGCGGAGCGGTACCGGCGCCCGTACGCCGCCATGGTCGACTATCCGGACGCCCTGGCGGCCGGAGCCCCGCCGACGCCCGCACCCGCCTCGTACGGCCGTGCTCGGCCAGGTACGCCAGTACCGCGGCCGGGACCCCCGGGGTTTCGGTGAACCCTCGACTCAGGTTGGCCAGGACGCCTGGTCTTCGCATTAGCCTCTGGGGGACTGACTTCGGGGCGACGCGATTTCGAGGAGCAGTGATGGCGAAGGTGCAGGTTCCCAGCTCGGTGATCGCCGCGGGCGGGCTCGTCGGCGGGTACGGCGTGGCCCGGTGGACGAAGAAGCGGCCGCTGGGCGGGGCCGTACTCGCCGTGGCGGGGGCCGCGGCAGCGCGGCAGTGGCGGCAGCGGGCGGGCGGGAAGGCCGCGGGCGCGCTGACGGTCGCCTACGTCGCCGCGTTCGCCGGGTCCCACCCGCTGGCCAAGAAGGTGGGCGCCTGGCCGTCGGTCTTCGGGGTCGCGGGCGCCGTCGCGCTGGCCTCCTGGGCGGTGGCGGACCGCCGGGCCTGAGAAGACCCGCCCAGGCTCACCCCCTCAGCCCGACACCGAGACGCCCGCCCCCGACCGGAACGCCCGCCGGTACCCCTGCGGGCTCGTCCCGACAACCTTGCGAAACCGTTCCCGAAACGCCGTCGGGGAGCCGAAGCCCGTCTGGGCCGCGATCCGCTCCACGGGGTGCGCGGTCGTCTCCAGCAGGTACTGGGCCCGCCGGACCCGCGCCCGGTGCAGCCATTGCAGCGGTGTCGTGCCGGCCTGTTCGCGGAAGCGGCGGTTGAGGGTGCGGGTGCTCATGCCCGCGTGGTCCGCGATCTCGTCCAGGGTGAGATCGCGGTCGCAGTGCTCCTCCATCCAGCGCAGGACGGGTTCCAGGGTGGCCCCCGACGGGGCCGGCGGCAGGTCGTGGACGATGAACTGGGCCTGCCCGCCCTCGCGTTCCAGGGGCATGACCGACATACGGGCCGCCTGCGCGGCGACGGCCGAACCGTGGTCCCCGCGGATCATGTGCAGGCACATGTCGAGGGCCGCGGCGGCGCCCGCCGAGGTCAGGAACTGGCCGTTGTCGACGTAGAGGACGTTCGCGTCGACCGTGATCCCCGGGTAGCGCTCCGCCAGGTCGCGGGCGGCGATCCAGTGGGTCGTCGCCCGCAGGCCGTCCAGCAGGCCGGTCGCGGCGAACAGGAACGCCCCGACGCAGATCGACGCGATACGCGTGCCGTTCTCCGCCGCAGCGCGCAACGCCTCCGTGACGCCGTCCGGCAGCCGCTCCGGCGGTTCCGCCACGCCGGGCAGGATGATCGTGTCCGCCTCGGCGAGGGCCTCCAGGCCGTACGGCGCCCGCACCGTGAACGCTCCCGCGCTCACCTCGCCCGACGGGTACGGCGAGCAGACCCGCACCCGGTACGCCTCCCTGCCGTCGGGCAGCCGTGCCCAGCCGAAGGCGTCGATGGGGGCGGAGAGGTCGAAGGGGATGACCCCGTCCAGGGCCAGAACGGCGACGGTGTGCATGGCGAGATCCTAGGCATACGACGGGAAACCGCCAACACCGCCCAAGAGGAGAACAACGCGGTCACAGCCACCCCACCTGCCATGCCCTCTCGTGGCGAGAATCCGTCGCCTCCTGGCACTCCCGCCACTTCTGCGAGATCGGCCGGACAGCCTAGCGTCGGCCCGTGACCAAGTTCCTCCTCGCCGTCCACGTCCTCGCCGCGATCGTCGCGATCGGTCCCGTCACCGTCGCCGCGAGCATGTTCCCGCCCGCCGCGCGCCGGGCCCTGGCCGCGCCGGACGACGCCCGCGCCGCCGAGACCGTACAGCTGCTGCACCGGATCTGCCGGGTGTACGCCAGCGTCGGCATCGCCGTTCCCGTCTTCGGGTTCTTCACGGCGGGCGCGATGGGCGTGCTCGGTGACGCCTGGCTGATCGTGTCCGTCGTGCTGACCGTCCTGGCCGCGCTCGTCCTCGTCGTGCTGGTCCTGCCCCGGCAGGAGATCCTCGCGCAAGGCATCACGGGCGACGGCTCCGGTACCGGCACCGGCACCGGCACCGGCACCGGCACCACGGTGTCCCGTGAGGCGACTCATGGGACAACTCATGAGGCGACCCGCGCGGCGACCGTTCAACTGGCCATGTTCACCGGCATCTTCAACCTGCTGTGGGCGACCGTCACCGTCCTGATGATCGTCCGGCCGGGGTCGACGACGGGCGCGTAGAGCGAGCCGCGCAGACAGCCGCGGACGGCCGTAGCGAGAGCCGTAGCGAGAGCCGTAGCGAGAGCCGTAGCGAGAGCCGCAGGCCGGAACCGGACCGCCCGCTTTTCGTTATCGGTCCCGCCCCCGCGCGTCTCCGGGGCATGCATGAGACTCGACGTCGACAGATCAGCCGCCGGAGCCTGCTCAGGGCCACCGGCGCGACGGCCGGTGCGATCACCCTCAGCACCGGAATTGCCCACGGCGCCACCCGGGCCGCGGGCAGCGCGCAGGGCTCCGGCTACGCCCACCCCGGCCTCCTGCACACCGGCGCCGACCTGGGCCGTATGGCCGCCAAGGTGAAGGCCGGCGCCGCTCCCTACGCCGCAGGGTTCGCCAGGCTGACCGCCAACCGGCATGCGCAGAGCGGCTGGACGGCCAATCCGCAGGCCACCGTGTACCGGGGCGCGGGCAGCCCGCAGAACTACGCGATCCTCTACAACGACGTCCACGCGGCCTACCAGAACGCCCTCCGCTACCACGTCGGCGGCGACACCGCCCACGCCGACACCGCCGTGGCGATCCTCAACTCCTGGTCGTCGAGGCTCACTTCGCTGGAGGGCTCCGCCGACCGGTTCCTCGCGGCCGGACTGTACGGCTACCAGATCGCCAACGCCGCCGAACTCGTCCGCGACCGCGACGACTTCGAACTCGACCGGTTCCGCACCCTGCTCACCACCGTGTTCGCCCCGGTCAGCGAGAGCTTCCTGAAGGACCACAACAACGCGGTCGTCACCAACTACTGGACCAACTGGGACCTGACCGCGATGGCGTGCGTCCTGGCCACCGGCATCTTCTGCGACGACGAGGCGAGAGTCACGCGCGTCGTCGAGTACTTCAAGAACGGCGCCGGGCTCGGCTCCGTCCGCAACGCCATCCCCGTCGTCGGCGAGGACGGCCTCGCCGAGTGGCTGGAGGCCGGCCGCGACCAGGGCCACGCCCTGCTGGGCGTCGGCCTGATGGGCACGGTCTGCGAGATGGCCTGGAACCAGGGCATCGACCTGTACGGCTACGACGACAGCCGTTTCCTCAAGGGCGCCCAGTACGTCGCCAAGTGGAACCTCGGCGGTGACGTGTCCTACACGGCCAACACCCGCAGGAAGGGCGCGATCGGCGGCTGGTCCGGCAGCGAGACCGCCTCCGACGCCGCACCCGTCGACCCCACCATGACCCGCCCCATCTGGGCGATGATCGCCAACCACTACACCAGGCGACGGGGCCTGTCCGCGCCCTACCTCACCCGCATCGCCGCCAAGGCCGCACCCGAGGGCGGCGGCGGGGACTACGGCCCCAACAGCGGCGGCTACGACCAACTCGGCTTCGGGACCCTGGCGTTCACGCGGGACAAGGTGACCGGCGCGGGAGCGGAGGCGGGCGGGGGAAAGCCGGCCGGTGCCGGCTCCGCCTCCCCCTCCGGTTCGGCGAGCCCGTCCGCCCCCGTCGCGGACACCTCCGGCGGATCGGCCGCCGGTCCCGGCTCCGCCGCCACCCCCGCCGGTGGCAACAGCGGTGGCCTCGCGTCCACCGGCGCCGGCGACCTCGCCGCCTGGACCGCCGCCACCGGCATCACCGCCCTCGCCGGCGGCCTGCTGCTCCTGCGGCGACGGGGGAAGACCCAACAGGAACAGCCCGGGACCGGAGGCGGAGCCCACAGCAAGTAGCCCCTGCCCGCCCCTGGCCCCCGCTC
>NZ_JARGEF010000025.1:0-52612 GCF_033794725.1 Streptomyces sp. ID05-39B
CCCACCGAAGTGGTTCATCGTTCGACTTGCATGTGTTAAGCACGCCGCCAGCGTTCGTCCTGAGCCAGGATCAAACTCTCCGTGAATGTTTTCCCGACTGCGTCGGGGCGACACACACGAGAGCGGAACGGTCAGGCGGAATAGGCCCGACCGTTCACAGCGTCCTCGCTGTGTTTTCTTCAAAGGAACCTCATCCTCGGCTATCACTGCCGGGGACGGGGTATCAACATATCTGGCGTTGATTTTTGGCACGCTGTTGAGTTCTCAAGGAACGGACGCTTCCTTTGTACTCACCCGAGAGACTCTCTCAGGCTTTCCTCCGGGCGCTTCCCTTCGGTCTTGCGTTTCCGACTCTATCAGCGTTTTTCCGTCTCCCTGACCACCGTTCCGCAGACATGCGAAAGATGATCCAGAGTTAGGATCTGACAAGTTGAGTGCTGCTCGGTTAAGCGCGCTTGCTTACGTCGCTCACCCTTAGGCAGGAGTACGACTGTACACGGGGCCGCGGAGCGCGTGCAAATCGATTAGGGTAGTGGTCTAGACCACGGATCGGGATCACTCGTGCGGAACCGGTAGTTCGTATGACATACCCTGCTGCACAGTGAGCCGTCCGGGACTGGCAGTGACGGCCCATATACATCTCCACCCCTGGGAGGCTTCCCATGACCACCGTGACGTCCCCGTTGGCAGGACGCACCATCGGACTGGCAGCAGTGCCCGATCCGGTCTTCTCCGGGGCCATGGTCGGCCCCGGCACGGCCATCGACCCGGTACGCGAGCCCTCCGAGGCCGTGGCACCCGTGGACGGAGTCATCGTCTCCCTGCACCCGCACGCCTTCGTCGTCGTCGACGCGGAGGGACACGGCGTGCTCACTCACCTGGGTATCGACACCGTGCAGTTGAACGGTGAGGGCTTCGAGCTCCTCGTGAACAAGGGCGACACAGTGACGCGCGGGCAGGGCATCGTGCGGTGGAACCCTGTCGCGGTCGAAGAGGCCGGCAAGTCCCCGGTGTGCCCCATCGTGGCGCTGGAGGCCACGGCCGACGCCCTCGGCGAACTCCGCGAAGACGGCGACGTGAAGACTGGCGACGCTCTCTTTTCCTGGCGCTGAGCCGATGCCGTCGTATGCGGAGCGGCACATAGGGACAACCACCGCGGCGGCGGGACCCGCCGCACTATCGGAGACGGGTGAGATGGAGACAACGCTGCGAGGCGTCGGTGTGAGCCACGGTGTGGCGATCGGCGAGGTTCGGCACATGGGAACGGCGGTCCTCGAACCGCCCGCCAAACAGATCCCGGCCGAGGAGGCGGAGCGTGAACAGGGGCGCGCCCGTCAGGCCGTGGATGCTGTGGCAGCCGATCTGATGGCACGCGGCAATCTGGCCGGGGGCGAGGCCCAAGCAGTGCTCGAGGCCCAGGCCATGATGGCCCAGGACCCCGAACTGATGGCGGACGTTGACCGGCGCATCGCCGTCGGCAGCACAGCCGAGCGTGCTGTGTACGACGCGTTCGCCGCCTACCGCGAGCTGCTGGCCAATGCCGGGGAGTACCTCGCCGGTCGGGTGGCCGACCTCGACGACGTGCGGAATCGTATCGTCGCCCGTCTGCTGGGCGTTCCGATGCCGGGTGTCCCGGACAGTGACGAGCCGTACGTGCTGGTCGCGCGGGATCTCGCACCGGCCGACACCGCGCTGCTGGACCCGGCGCTGGTGCTCGGTTTCGTGACCGAGGAAGGCGGGCCGACCAGCCACAGCGCGATTCTGGCGCGAGCGCTGGGTGTGCCGGCTGTCGTGGCGCTGCCGGGTGCCGGTGAGCTTGCCGAGGGGACGGTCATCGCCGTCGACGGCAGCACGGGCGAGGTCTTCGTGGACCCGACCGAGGAGAAGAAGGCGCAGCTCGAAGGGGCGGCCGCGGCGCGGAAGGCCGCGCTGTCCGCATCGACCGGGCCCGGTGCCACCGCCGACGGTCACAAGGTGCCCCTGCTGGCGAACGTCGGCGGGCCGGCCGATGTGCCTGCCGCCGTCGAGGCCGGTGCGGAGGGGGTCGGCCTGTTCCGTACCGAGTTCCTCTTCCTCGACGACAGCAAGACGGCGCCTTCGGAGGAGAAGCAGGTCACGGCGTACCGGCAGGTGCTGGAGGCGTTCCCCGAGGGGCGTGTCGTGGTGCGGGTACTGGATGCCGGTGCGGACAAGCCGCTGGACTTCCTGACCCCGTCGGACGAGCCGAATCCGGCGCTGGGCGTGCGAGGGCTGCGGACTCTGCTCGACCACCCCGATGTGCTGCGCACCCAGCTGTCGGCGCTGGCCAAGGCCGCCGAGGACCTGCCGGTCTACCTTGAGGTGATGGCGCCGATGGTCGCAGACCGTGCCGACGCGAAGGCCTTCGCCGACGCGTGCCGTGCGGCCGGTCTGCGGGCCAAGTTCGGTGCCATGGTGGAGATTCCGTCGGCCGCTCTGCGGGCGCGGTCGATTCTGCAGGAGGTGGAGTTCCTGTCGCTGGGGACGAACGACCTCGCTCAGTACACCTTTGCTGCGGACCGCCAGGTGGGTGCGGTGTCGCGGCTCCAGGATCCCTGGCAGCCCGCGCTGCTCGACCTCGTCGCGCTGTCCGCCGAGGCGGCGAAGGCCGAGGGCAAGAGCTGTGGTGTGTGTGGTGAGGCCGCGGCCGATCCGCTGCTCGCGTGTGTGCTGGCGGGTCTGGGTGTCACCTCCCTGTCGATGGGGTCGGCGTCGATTCCTTATGTGCGGTCGACGCTGGCGAAGTACACGCTCGCGCAGTGCGAGCGGGCCGCGGCGGCCGCCCGTGCGACCGACAGCGCCGACGACGCGCGGTCGGCGGCCCAGGCGGTGCTGTCCGGCGAGTAGTCGGACCGTGCCGGTGTCGGGCTGGTGAGAAGGGGCGCTCCGCCTTCGCGGTGGAGCGCCCCTTCTGTGCGTCAGTGGTGGTGCCCCTGGGCGGGCCCATGCTGTCCGTCCTGGGTGAGGTCGGGCGGTACGCAGTAGTCGACGCCGGACTCGGGGGCGATGAGGTCACCGGATGCGGCGTCGGTGCAGTAGGCGTCGAAGACCTCGCCCGCGGTCAGCGGTTCCAGTCCTTCGCCGCGCAGTCGCCAGCCGTAGACCCGGTCGGGGGCGTCGGGGGAGCTGGTACGCATGACCAGGCCGCCGGGGCTCCGGGTGGCGACGCCGAGAGCGAGGACGGTCGTGAACTCGAGGGCCTCGGTCTCGTCCAGCGAGGTGGTGCCGTCGGCTGCCTCGTCGGCGTGGAGGACGGCGAGAAGGGTTTCGGGGGTGCCGGTGACGCTGCACACGAGATGGCTGTTGCCCGGCGGTGCGGTGTCGACGATGCGGGTGACGAGGTCGGAGGCCTGGGTGAGGGCCGCCCGGCCGAGGTCCTCGCCGCAGGTCGCGCAGGTGCCGAGGCGGGCGAGGAGGGTGGCCGCGTACTCCCAGGTCGCTTGTCGGACGGCTTCGTCGACCAGGGCGGGTACCAGGTCGGCCAGCGGCTGGCCCTCGTACGGCAGGGTGGGGCCGGTGGTCGCGAGTTCGGCCGTGAAGCGGGTGCGGTGGGCGGGGTTGTCGGGGTCGAGACCCTTCGCCTGGCAGAAGTCGGCGTACTCCTGCGGGTCGAAGAGGGCGACGGTGGTGTGCGTGCCCTGGAGGGCGCGTGTTTTGAGGAGGTCTTCGACCTGTCGTAGGTAGGTGGTGTGGTCGTGGAACGTGAAGGTGCGATAGCGGCGCATGGCGCGGAAGTCGTGTTCGTCGGTGAGCAGGCCGATGGTGCCGGCGATCTCACGGCGCAGGACACGTCGCATGCTCCAGTGGTCGGTGTGTGCCGCCATGGTTTCCCCCTGTGTGTGCACGGTCGATCATTGCTCACTCACAGTAACCAACCGCACTGACAACGGGGGCTCAGCTG
The DNA here is from genome assembly GCF_033794725.1 of Streptomyces sp. ID05-39B. Classification (NCBI taxonomy): domain Bacteria; kingdom Bacillati; phylum Actinomycetota; class Actinomycetes; order Kitasatosporales; family Streptomycetaceae; genus Streptomyces; species Streptomyces sp. ID05-39B. The sequence continues at coordinate 3,920 of NZ_JARGEF010000025.1, forward strand.
GTCTTTTACGCTGGTCAGGATCGTTTACGCGCAAGGTCCTCGTAGAAGTGCAGCAGGTCGAGGTCGTCGATGGAGCCGGGGTTGACCGCCTTTTCCAGGGGGGTGCCCTGGAGGAGGCGCTTGACCGGGACCTCGATGCGCTTTCCGGTGAGGGTGTGCGGGACTCCGGGAACCTCGATGACTTCGTCGGGGACGTGGCGCGGGGAGAGTTCCTCGCGAATGGTCTGCTTGATGCGGTCGAGGAGTGCCTGGTCGAGGACGGCTCCCGGCGTCAGGTGGACGAAGAGCGGCATCCAGTAGCCGCCGTCGGGCTGTTCGATGCCGATGACCAGGGATTCCTTGATCTCGGGCAGGCGTTCCACGGCTTCGTAGATGTCGGCCGAGCCCATGCGGACGCCCTGCCGGTTGAGCGTGGAGTCGGATCGGCCGTGGATGACGACGGAGCCGCGTGAGGTGAGGGTGATCCAGTCGCCGTGCCGCCATGCGCCGGGGTAGGTGTCGAAGTAGCTGTCGTGGTAGCGGCTGCCGTCGGGGTCGTTCCAGAAGTACACCGGCATCGACGGCATGGGGTTGGTGACGACGAGTTCGCCGACTTCGTCGATGACGGGCCGGCCGCTCGGGTCCCAGGCCTGGAGGTCGGTGCCGAGGCAGGGTGCCTGGAGTTCGCCGGTGTACACGGGGAGGGTCGGGACGGCTCCCGCGAAGCAGGAACAGACGTCCGTGCCGCCGCTGACGGAGGCGATCCACAGGTCCTCGCGGACTTCGTCGTGCAGCCAGCGGAAGCCGTCGGGCGGCAGGGGTGAGCCTGTGGTGGCGACGCAGCGGACCGCGGAGAGGTCGAAGTGGCGGGCTGGGTGCACGTCGGCCTTGCGGCAGGCCATGACGTAGGCAGCCGAGGTGCCGTAGAGCGTGGCTCCGGTGCGCTCGGCGATGCGCCACTGTGCGGCGGTGTCGGGATAGCCGGGGCTGCCGTCGTAGAGGACGAGCGTCGTGCCGGTGAGGAGGCCGGAGACGAGGAAGTTCCACATCATCCAGCCGGTGGAGGTGTACCAGAAGAATCGATCCTCGGGGCCCAGGTCGCAGTGCAGGCCGAGTTGCTTGAGGTGTTCGAGCAGGATGCCCCCCTGGGACTGGACGATGGCCTTGGGCAGGCCTGTCGTGCCGGAGGAGTAGAGCACCCAGAGGGGATGGTCGAAGGGGACCTGCTCGAAGGCGGGTTCCTGGTCCGCGGCGGTCAGGTCCGACCAGTCCAGTGCTCCTTCGGGCGTCTCGGTGCCCAGGAGGGGGATGTGGACGACGGCGCGCAGGGTGGGCAGTTCGCCGCGGAGTTCGGCGACGACGTCGCGGCGGTCGTGTTCCTTGCCGCCGTAGCGGTAGCCGTCGACGGTGAACAGGACGACCGGCTCGACCTGCTGGAAGCGGTCGAGGACGCTGCGGGCGCCGAAGTCGGGGGCGCAGGAGGTCCAGACGCCGCCGACGGCTGCCGTGGCGAGGAGGGCGACGACGGCCTGGGGGATGTTCGGCAGGTAGGCGCTGACCCGGTCACCGGGGCGGACGCCGAGGCGGCGCAGTTCGGCGGCGAGGGAGCCGACCTGGCGACGCAGTTCGGACCAGGTCACCGGGCGGGGTTCGTGCGTCTCGTCGACGTACAGGAGGGCTGGTTCGTCCGCGCGGGTGGTGGCGGCGCGCAGGGCATGCTCGGCGTAGTTCAGGGTGGCGCCGGGGAACCACTGGGCGCCGGGCATGGCGCGGTCGCCCAGCACGCGCGCGTAGGGGGTCGAGAACCGTACGTCGAACCACTCCGTGACAGCCGTCCAGAACGTTTCCAGTTCGGAGACCGACCAGCGGTGCAGGGCCGGATAGCCGCCGTCGGACGGGGCTCCGTGGCGTTCGGCGGCCCAGGTCTGGAATCTGGTGACCTGGGCGTCGGCGAGGCGCTGCGGATCTGGCCGCCAGAGCGGCTCGGGGTTCACGGTCGACATGGGGCGGCTCCCGGGCTGTGCGCGTCGTGTGCGTCGCGCGCTCACGCGCTGGGGTGTGCGCGTGACGCGGCTGACACGGACGATGCCATGTGATCGACTTCCACACCAGGGCGTGCCCCACACAGTCGGTGTGGTGAAGATGTGGGTCGGGCACAGGTGAACGGCAGTTGAACGAGCCGCGCGCACGGTTCGTTCAGTGACAGGGTGAGCAGCATGAACGGTCGTGACCTGGTGCGTTCGATGAAGGTGATCGGTTCTGCGGGGGCCGCACAGAGGTTGGGCACCGTGAGGGCGGCGTGGCGGCGCCGGCGTTCCGACGCCGCCCCGGGGCTGTCGGCGCGGGGCACCGAACGCGCGCGGGTGCCGGGCGTCGTGCAGGACGTCGAGCCGGGGCCGGGTGGCGGCACGATCCGGTTCAGCCGCTCGGAACTGATGATCCGGGTGTCGGTGAACGGGGCCGTCTTCTGGGGCTGGGACGGGGCTGCTCCCGAGCCGTCGTACGCGCTGGCGGGGCGTTGTCCCGATGCCGACCCCCGGGCGGTGCTGGAGCCGGACAAGGACGGCGGTTGGCGGGTGGTGGCGGAGCGGATGACGGTCGTGGTGTCGCGGCAGGGGGCGATCGAGGTGCGGACGCCGGGGGGCGTGACGCTGCGCCGTGATCTGCCGCCGCGGTGGTGGGAGTCTGCGGAAAGTGGTCCGGGGCGGTGGATGCAGCGGTCGGAGGTGGCGGCGGACGCGCGCTTTTTCGGGCTGGGCGGTCGAGCGGGCGGGCCTCGTCTGCGGGCGGGGACGTACCGGCTGTGGAACGCCGATCCGGGGCGGGCGTTCGGCCGGGGGGACGATCCGCCGTACCTGACGATGCCGGTGCACCTGGTGGTGGCCGACACGGCCACTCATCTGGCGTTCCATGACACGTCGTGGGACGGCTCCGTGAGGCTGCGGGAGGGCGAGGAGGGGGCCGGCTCCGGGCACGACAGGGCCGGGGTGTCCGAGCTGCGGATGGACGGCGGCCCGTTGCGCTGTTGGGTGATGGTGGGGGCGCCCGCGCGCGTGCTGCTCACCTGGGCCTCGCTCACCGGTGCGCCGGCGCTGCCGCCGGCCTGGGCGCTCGGGCACCATCACGCGGGGGACTTCTGCGGCGAGCAGGAGGTGCGGCGTGTGGTGGCCGGTCACCGGGAGCGCGGTCTGCCGCTCGACGCGGTCCATCTGGGTGCCGACCATCTGGAGGACCGACAGGTTTTCACCGTCGGCCAGGAGCGTTTCGGGAAGCTGCCGGTACTGGCCGAGGATCTTCGGCGGGACGGGGTCCGCCTGGTGCCGATCGTCGACCCCGCGGTGCGGGTCTCGCCGGGTGACGCGGTCCACGACAGCGGGGTCGTCGAGGACGCGTTCGTGCGGGGGGCCTCGGGGCGGATCGTGGAGGGCGTGGTGCGGGCGGGCAGGTCGGTGTTTCCGGACTTCACGCACGCGCGCGTGCGGCGATGGTGGGGCGGGTTCTACGCGGAGGGGATCGCACAGGGCTTCTCGGGTTTCTGGCATCACATGAACGAGCCCACGTCGTTCACCGCGCTGGGGGATTCCACGTTTCCCCGGTCGGCGCGGCACGCTCTGGAGGGCCGCGGCGGCGATCATCGTGAGGCGCACAACGTGTACGCGCTGTGTATGGCTCAGGCCGGCTACGAGGGGCTGCGGGAGTTGCTTCCCGAGGAGCGTCCGTTCTTGTTCTCGCGCTCCGGCTGGGCGGGGATCCAGCGCTACGGCGGAGCCTGGTGCGGTGACGTCGCTCCGGGCTGGACGGGGTTGCGGGCGTCCCTGTCGCTCGTGGTGGGGCTGGGGCTGTGCGGGGTGCCGTACTCGGGGCCCGACGTGGGAGGTTTTGACGGTTCCTCTCCGGAGCTGTATCTGCGCTGGCTCCAGCTGGGCGCGTACCTGCCGCTGTTCCGTACGCAGGCGGGTCCCCGGGCGGGGCGCGGGGAGCCATGGGAGTTCGGGCCCGAGGTTCTGGAGCACGCGCGTGTGGCGCTGACCGGGCGTCGGCGGCTGCTGCCGTACTTCGTGACGCTGGCGCATCTGGCCCGGCGGACGGGGGCCCCCTATGTGCGGCCGCTGTGGTGGGGCGCCCCCGAGGACCGGGCGCTGCGTGACTGTGAGGACGCCTTCCTGCTCGGTGACTCTCTTCTGGTGGCTCCGGTGCTCGACGCGGGAGTGGACCGGCGGGCGGTGCGGTTGCCGCGAGGGCTCTGGTACGACACCGCGACGGGGACGCCGTACACGGGGCCGGGGCAGGTGCTCGTCGACGCGCCTCTGGGGCGGATACCGGTGCTCGCGCGCGCGGGTGCGGTGGTGCCGGTGCGCGGGGCGGACGGCGGTCTGGAGCTGGAGGTGTGGGCGCCTGCCCGGGGCATGGCGGGGGGCGGGATGGTGGTGCGGGACGCGGGCGACGGATGGGAGGAGCCCGAGATCGAACGGTACGTCGCCCGCTGGGACGGCGATCGGGGGGTCGTCGTGGAGCGGGAGGGTGAGGACGGCGTGCGTGAGCCGTCCTACCCCGTGCGTGTACGCGGGCTCGGTGGATCGGCTCAGATGTAGCGGCCCTCGAAGAACGCCCGGACGGCGATGGTGTGCAGCGGGAAGGCCAGTTCCTCCGGCCTGTGCAGGAGGTGCCAGCCTTCGGTCTCGTCGGTGGCTGCCGACGTCGGCAGACGGTCCGCGGGGCGCTCCGGGAGGAGGCCGAACAGCAGGAGGTGGCCGTCGGGCGAACTCATCGCGTCGGCGAGGCGCACGTCGCGGCTCGCGGCCTCGATGCCTGTCTCCTCCTGGAGTTCCCGGACAACGGCCTGCTTCCACTCCTCACGGTGGTCTATGTAGCCGCCGGGCAGGGCGATGCCTCCGCGCGCGGGGGCGATGGTTCGGGTGATGACGACGAGGGCGGTGCCCTTCGTGTCGTACACGGGCTGGAGGGCGATCGCGACCGGGAGGGGGTTGCGGTAGGCGACGGTGGCGCAGGCCGGGCAGGTGCGGGGCCAGCCGGTGACGCCCTCTCCATAAGGCGCTCCGCATCCCGAACAGTGGGAGTCGGGCACGGAGTTGGAAGTGGAGTGCTGAGTTTCGGACACGCGCGGACTGTATCCGATCAAGGGCGGGCGTTGTGCGCGGGTGACTCAGGGGGCCCTGGTGAGGGACTTGGCGGAGACGGGAAAGTCGAAGTAGGTGTCCGGGTGGGGTTCGGATCTGAAGGTGTAGTGCCACCACTCCTCGGCGAGGTTGACGAAGCCCAGTTCCTCCAGCGTGCTCATCAGGAGGAGCCGGCTGGCCCGCTGTTCGCCCTGGATACGCGGATCGAGGGTGTGGCTGAGGGTGTCGAAGCAGTCGTATCCGGTGCCCATGTCGACGGAGTTGTCCGGGAAGCGCTGCTGTTGTGGCGCGAAGCAGGGCGCGAGGGGTTCGCCGGGAACGTAGGGCCTGGTCGGTCGGGCCGGCAGTCCGACGAGCGTGACGTCCAGGGTCGAGCCGCGGCTGTGGCCGGATTTCTCGGCGATGTAACCGTCCGCGAACAGGCGGGTCTTGTCGACGTTCGGGTAGAACTCCCCCTTCATCGCCTGGTCGTCGAGGTCCTCGGCCCAGCGGACGAAGTGGTTCACCGCGCGCTGGGGCCGGTAGCAGTCGTACGCCTTGAGCGTGTAGCCCTGGCGCAGGAGCTTGGTCTGGGCCTTGTGCAGGGCCTGGGCGGCGGGCCGGGTGAGGAGGCACAGCGGTCGGTGGTAGCCGTCGACGCGTTCGCCGACGAAGTTGTGCGGGGTGAAGTAGCGCATCTCCTGGAGGATCGTCCGGTCCACGGTTCGCAGGGCGACGAAGTCGGCCGGGGCCTTGGGCTCGGTGTCCGCGCGGGCCGTGGCCGGCGCGGTGGTCACGGCGAGCAGGGTGGCGAGTGTGGTGACGACGCCGCGTACCGCGCCGGAGAGTCGTGTCATGTTCCCTGCATCTATCAGGTCCGGTTCGGCTCGGGAAGCCGATCGCTGCGGTCCGCGCGCGGAAGCCGCACGCTCTGCACATTTCCCGGTGAGCGTGCCACACTCCTGACGTTCCGTCAGATGACCTGCCGGGAGGAACTGTGTCACGTACACGCACACCTGTGGTCGCGGGGTGGTTCAGCGGCGACGGTGACGACTTCCGACTGCTCGGGACGCGCTGCACGCAGTGCGCCTCGGTCTTCTTCCCCCGTGAGGACGCCCACTGCCGCAATCCGGGCTGCGCGGGCGGCGAACTGCGGGAGATCCCCCTGTCGCAGCAAGGACGCGTCTGGTCGTACACGGACAGCCGCTACCGGCCTCCGTCACCCTATGTGACCGATGCGGAACTTCCATGGGAGCCGTACGCGTTGATCGCTGTGGAGCTGGAAGCCGAGCGGATGGTGGTACTGGGACAGGCGGTTCCCGGGGTCACCGTCGCCGATCTGGCGGTGGGCATGGAGGTGGAGGTCGTCCCCGGCGTGCTCGGCGAGGACGCGGAGACGACCTGGACGACCTGGTACTGGCGGCCGAAGGAGGTGCGGGCATGACGGCGGAGGTGGCGGTGCTCGGCGTGGGCATGCACCCCTGGGGCAAGTGGGGGCGCGGCTTCGTCGAGTACGGCGTGGTGGCGGCGCGCGCGGCACTCGCCGACGCCGGTCTGGACTGGCGGGACGTCGGCTCGATCGTGGGCGCGGACACGGTGCGTGGCGGTTACCCCGGATATGTCGCCGGGGCGACGTTCGCCAAGGCCCTGGGATGGCAGGGCGCAAGGGTGACGAGCGTGTACGCGGCGTGCGCCTCGGGCGCCCAGGCGATCGACGCGGCACGCGCGCAGATTCTCGCCGGTCTGGCGGAGGTCGTGCTCGTCGTGGGGGCCGATGCCGCGCCCAAGGGGTTCTTCCGGCCCGCGGGCGGCGACCGGCCGGACGACCCGGACTGGCTGCGGTTCCGGGTGCTCGGCGCGACGAATCCGACGTACTTCGGGCTGTACGCGCGTCGGCGCATGGCGGTGCACGGGGACACGGCCGAAGACTTCGCCCGGGTCAAGGTGAAGAACTCCGCGGCGGGAGCGCTGAATCCGTACGCGCGCTACCGCAAGCGGGTCACCGCCGAGGAGGTCGCCGCCTCCGCCGTGGTCTCCGACCCGCTGCGGCTGCTCGACATCTGCGCGACCTCGGACGGCGGGGCGGCGCTGGTGCTGTCCAGCCTGGAGTTCGCGCGGCGGCACGGGGCGGTGGACCCGGTGCGGATCCGTGCGGTGTCCACGGTCACGCCGCGCTATCCGCACGCCGTGCTGGACCTGCCGGACATCGCCACCGACTCCGCGGTGGCGGTGGAGCCGACAGGGCAGTCCTTCCGGGCGGCGATCGCCGCGGCGGCCTACGAGGAGGCGGGCATCGGGCCTGAGGACCTCTCCCTGGCCGAGGTCTACGACCTGTCCACCGCTCTGGAGTTGCAGTGGTACGAGGATCTCGCACTGTGCGCCGCAGGCGAGGGATCCAAGCTGCTGCGGGACGGCGCCACCGCACTGGGCGGTCGTATACCGGTGAACGTGAGCGGCGGGCTGGCCTCGTTCGGGGAGGCGGTTCCCGCGCAGGCGCTCGCGCAGGTCTGCGAGGTGACCTGGCAGTTGAGAGGTCAGGCGGGCGGACGTCAGGTGGCCGACGCGCGCGTGGGCATCACCGCGAACCAGGGGTTGTTCGGGCACGGTTCGGCGGTGGTCGCGGTGCGGTGAGGGGGCAGCCGTTCACCGCCGGGGGACCGTCAGCCAACGAGGAAGGGGCAGCCGCCGCGGACGGTCGGCATCGACGCCACGGCCTGGGAGGTCCTGGACGTGGTCGCGGACGGCGACCGGGACCGTACCTCCGACGATGTCGCCGTCGTCACCGCTACGGGCGGTGTGAGGGCGCCGTCCGTCTCGCCGACCTCGTGCGGGCACTGGCCGAGTCCCGGGTCGAGGAGGCGGCTGGGCTGAACCCGCTGACACGGCTGCCGGGTTCGGACGCGATCACCGGCGAGGTGGACCGGCGGATCGTGGACAGTCCGGTCCTTCGCGCTGAGCTGGCTGGACGTCGACCACTTCAATCAGGTCAATGACGGCGCCGGGTTCACCGCGGGCCACGAGTTGATCCGCGCCGTGGGCCGGGCGCGGCAGTTCGCGGCATCCGGCGACATGCGCGTGGGGCACATCGGCGGGGACGACTTCCTCGTGCTGTCCGATCCGGAGAGCCCGGCTCCGCTGGCCGCCTCGGCGCTGGACGCGCCGTGGTCGGCGGGCGGGCTCCCGGTCACTCCGTCGCCGGCCACGGTCCTGTGCATGCCTGCCAGAATGACGGATCACCGTGAGGCGGCGGCCTGTCTCGAGCCGCTCAAGAAGGCCGCGAAGGCGCTGCGCAGGGCCAGTCGAGTGCTGGGGCACACGGGGCTGCCGGGGTACGAGATCCGGCGAGGAATGTCGCCGGTCGCGGCTGAAGGACCGGGGTCAAGGCCGGGGCCGGGGCCGGAGTCGGCCGGAGGGCCGTTGGGAGCCGAACCAGGGACGCCCTGAGGGGCCTTCGGAGCTAGGGCCTCTCGTTCGCGATGCTCCCCCTGCCCGAAAGGCGTGGGAGGTACCCCCGGCACCAGACCCCGCTCTCTGATCCGGTTCGATCCAAACGAAAGACCCCAGGGGCGCGGCCCGGCGGGCGGCGGCCGGGGCGGCCGCCGGGGTGGCCCGCATGCGTGCCTCAGGTGACCTCCTGACCTCGCAAAGGGACTCACCGACGCCTTCCAGGAGCATCGTTCGCCGAGGGCCCGCACAGGGCATCGTCAAGAACTTGAGGCCCGCCGTGGAGGGGCTGCCGTGCCTCACCTGACGGTCGCGGGCTCCCGTGACGTCATGCGCGCGGAGTCCGGCGGAATCCCGGCCGTCGCATGGACCCGCGGTCCCCGCGCTTGCCAACCGTTGGCGTCGGCCTCCTTGACGCTCCCTGGGCGCCGGTGAACACTTCCCGTTGTCAGCCGACATCGCCGTACATTCTCGGCGTATCCAGGCGTTGCGCCAGAAGGGCTCCATGCCCTCACGCCCCTTCCGCAAGGGCGATTCGGCTTCGACGGCACGCTCGTCACGGACGCCGGGCGGGGCACGGGACCTCCCTGCCCTGGCTGAAGCAGCCACGGGAACCGCACCCTGCACGGAGCGCCGGGGATCAACACCCGGGCCGGGCCTAGGAGCCGCCATGAGCAACGGAGACATATTCGTCGGCGAGACCATCGGTACCGCCATTCTCATCCTGTTCGGCGCGGGTGTCTGCGCCGCCGTCACCCTCAGATACTCCAAGGCGCGGGCCTCGGGCTGGGTGGTGATCGCCTTCGGCTGGGGGTTCGCCGTACTGGCGGGGGCCTACACCGCCGCGCCGCTGTCCGGCGGGCACCTCAATCCGGCCGTCACCCTCGGGATCGCGGTCGACACCGGCGCATGGGGCAAGGTCTGGGTCTATCTGCTCGGCCAGTTGCTCGGCGCGATGATCGGCGCCGTCCTCGCCTACCTGGTCTATCTGGCCCAGTTCCAGGCGAACGTACGGCAGACCGGCACCACGGAGGGGACGGCCGAGGAGCCGACGCCGACCCTCGGCATCTTCTCGACCATCCCAGAGATCCGTAATCCGGTCGCGAACCTGATCACCGAGATCATCGCGACGATGGCGCTCGTCCTGCCGATTCTCGCCTTCGGCCTGACGAAGGGGCTCGGGGAGTCCGGCACTCTCGTGCTGATCGTGTCCCTGCTCGTCGTCGGGATCGGCCTCTCGCTCGGCGGACCGACCGGCTATGCCATCAACCCGGCACGCGACCTCGGTCCACGCATCGTGCACACCTTCCTGCCCATCCCGAACAAGGGCACCTCCGACTGGGGTTACGCCTGGATCCCCGTCGTCGGTCCGCTGACCGGCGGAGTGCTCGCGGGCCTCCTCTACAACGTCGCCTTCTGAAACCCAGCCCAAGGGGTAGCCATGACGGACAACGCCGAGACGTACGTCGCCGCGATCGACCAGGGCACCACCTCCAGCCGCTGCATCATCTTCGACCGGAACGGCGCCATCGTCGCCGTCGACCAGCGGGAGCACCGCCAGATCTTCCCCAGGCCCGGCTGGGTGGAGCACGACGCCACCGAGATCTGGTCCAAGGTGCAGGCGGTCGTCGCCGGAGCGATCGCCAAGGCCGGCCTGCGCGCGGACCGGATCAGCGCGCTCGGCATCACCAACCAGCGTGAGACGACCGTGCTGTGGGACCGGGCCACGGGCAAGCCCGTGCACAACGCGATCGTGTGGCAGGACACCCGGACCGCCTCGCTCTGCAACGAACTGGGCGGCACCGACGGCCAGGACCGCTTCCGCGAGCAGACCGGACTGCCCCTGGCGAGCTACTTCTCCGGGCCCAAGGCGGCCTGGCTGCTCGACAACGTGCCCGGCCTGAGGGACCGCGCCGAGCGCGGCGAGATCGCCTTCGGGACGATCGACTCCTGGCTCATCTGGAACCTCACCGGCGGCGTCGACGGCGGCCGGCACGTGACGGATGTGACGAACGCCGGGCGCACCATGCTGATGAACCTGGAGACGCTCCAGTGGGACGCGTCCATCCTTGCCGCGATGAACGTGCCCGAGGCGGTCCTGCCGGAGATCAGGTCCTCCGCCGAGGTCTACGGCACTGCGGTCGGCCAGCTGTCCGGTGTGCCGGTCGCCTCGGCGCTGGGCGACCAGCAGGCGGCGGTGTTCGGGCAGGCCTGCTACGACGTGGGGACGGCGAAGAACACCTACGGGACGGGCAGTTTCCTGCTGCTCAACACCGGCAACCGGCCGGTGCCGTCGAAGAACGGGCTGCTCACGACGATGGGGTACAAGATCGGCGGGGAGGCACCGGTCTACTGCCTGGAGGGCTCGATCGCCATAACGGGCGCGCTCGTCCAGTGGTTCCGCGACCAGCTCGGCATCATCCGCACGGCTGACGAGATCGAGACCCTGGCGGCGAGCGTCGACGACAACGGTGGCGCGTACATCGTGCCCGCGTTCTCCGGCCTGTTCGCTCCCTACTGGCGCTCCGACGCGCGCGGGGTCGTCACCGGGCTCACCCGGTACGTCACGAAGGCACATCTCGCGCGCGCTGTGCTGGAGGCGACGAGCTGGCAGACGCGTGAGGTCGTCGACGCGATGTACCAGGACTCCGGGGTGCGGATCACGACCCTGAAGGTGGACGGCGGTATGACGAAGAACAACCTGCTCATGCAGCACCAGGCGGACGTGCTCGGCGTGCCCGTGATCCGGCCCCGGGTCTCCGAGACGACCTGCCTGGGAGCGGCGTACGCGGCCGGGCTGGCCACCGGTGTCTGGAACGACCTGGACGAACTGAAGACGCACTGGCAGAAGGACGTCGAGTGGACACCGGCGATGGAGGCATCGGTCCGGGACCGCGAGTACCGCAACTGGCGCAAGGCCGTGGAGAGGAGCTTCGGGTGGCTGGAGGACGGTGAGGGATAGCCCGAGCCCGCCACACACGCGCGCGTACATCGCCGGGAACCTCTGAGCGGTCACACGCGCGTGCGTCTGCACACATCGCAGGCAGCACCACGCGCGTGGACCCGCCATGAGCAGCCGCGGCCCGTAGTACCCCGGTCGGCGGGGAGTACGGGCCGTGCGCGCGTCTCAGGTGGCGACGGTCTGCCTGCGGGCGGCGTCATGGTCCATGGCGTGCTGGACGACACCGACCAGCACGTCCTTCACCGAGCTCCGGTCGCGGGCGTCGCACAGCAGCACCGGTACGGCGTCGTCGAGGTCCAGGGCGCGGCGCACCTCCTCGACGGGGTAACGGGCCGCGTCCTCGAAGCAGTTGACGCCGATGAGGAAGGGGATGGAGCGGCGCTCGAAGTAGTCGACGGCGGCGAAGCAGTCCTCCAGACGGCGGGTGTCGGCGAGCACGATGGCACCGAGAGCGCCTTCGGAGAGCTCGTCCCACATGAACCAGAACCGCTCCTGGCCGGGCGTGCCGAAGAGGTACAGCACCAGATCCTCGCGCAGGGTGATGCGCCCGAAGTCCATGGCGACGGTGGTGGTGTGCTTGCGCTCGACGCCCGTGGTGTCGTCGACCGGCCGGCCCGCCTCGGTGAGGAACTCCTCGGTGCGCAGCGGCCTGATCTCGCTGACGGCTCCGACGAGGGTGGTCTTGCCCACCCCGAATCCGCCCGCCACCAGGATCTTGAGCGTGACGGGCTCGACCGGGGGCTTGCCGCGCTCAGAACGCCCGAAGATCATCGGTTGCTTCTCCTGCTCGATGGGGTCGTGGGCGGTGTGCCGTAGCCTCCGCCGCCGGGGGTTTCGATGACGAGGACGTCGCCGGGGCCGACGTCCGCGGAGCCGCTGCCGCCGAGTTCGACGACGGTGCCGTCGGCGCGTTCCACGCGGTTGGCGCCCAGTGCTCCGGGGGCACCGCCCGCCATGCCGTACGGAGGGACACGGCGGTGCTGGGAGAGGGTGGAGACGGTCATGGGCTCCAGGAACCGGATGCGGCGTACGGCGCCGTCCCCGCCGCGCCACCTTCCGGCGCCGCCGCTGCCGTGCCGGACGGCGAACTCGTCGAGCCGTACGGGAAGCCGCCACTCCAGGATCTCGGGGTCGGTCAGACGGGAGTTGGTCATGTGGGTCTGGACGACGCTCGCGCCGGGGAAGCCGTCGCCCGCGCCGGATCCGGAGGCGAGGGTCTCGTAATACTGGTGGCGCGCGTTGCCGAAAGTGACGTTGTTCATCGTGCCGGAGCCCTCGGCCTGGACGCCGAGCGCGGCGTAGAGGGCGCCGGTGATCGCCTGGGAGGTCTCGACGTTGCCGGCGACCACGGCGGCGGGCGGTTCTGGGGCTAGCAGCGAGCCGTGCGGGACGATGATCTGCAAGGGCCGCAGGCAGCCGTCGTTGAGGGGGATGTCGTCGGCGACCAGCGTGCGGAAGACGTACAGGACTGCCGCGTTGACGACGGCGTACGGGGCGTTGAAGTTGGTCGCCTGCTGCGCTGACGTGCCCGTGAAGTCGACGGTCGCGGCGCGGTTCTCGCGGTCAACGCGCACGCGTACCCGGATGAAGGCGCCTGCGTCGGTCTCGTAGGCGTACTCGCCGTCGTCGAGGGCGTCGATGACGCAGCGCACGGCCTCCTCGGCGTTGTCCTGGACGTGCCGCATGTACGCCTGCACGACGTCGAGTCCGAAGTCCTCGATCATGCGGGCGACTTCGTCGACGCCCTTCTGGTTGGCGGCGATCTGTGCCCGGAGGTCGGCGAGGTTGGTCGCGGGGTTGCGGGACGGGTACGGCGCCTCGGTGAGCAGGCGGAGCGTCTCTTCCTCGCGGAGGCGGCCGTTCTCGGCGAGCAGCCAGTTGTCGAAGAGGACACCTTCCTCCGCGATGCTGCGACTGTCGGCGGGCATGGAGCCCGGGGCGATGCCACCGATCTCGGCGTGGTGGCCGCGGGAGGCGACATAGAAGAGGATCCGCGGGTCACTCTCCGTGTCGCCGCCCCTTCCGGTGTCGAAGACCGGAGTGATCACGGTGACGTCGGGCAGATGGGTGCCGCCGTGGTACGGGTCGTTGACGGCGTAGGTGTCGCCCGGGCGCATGGCGGGACCGCGGCGGTTGATGACCTCTTTGACGCTGGTGCCCATGGAGCCCAGGTGGACGGGGATGTGAGGGGCGTTGGCCACCAGGTTTCCGTCGGGGTCGAAGAGCGCGCAGGAGAAGTCGAGCCGCTCCTTGATGTTGACGGACTGGGCCGTCGACTCCAGGCGGGCGCCCATCTGTTCGGCGATGGACATGAAGAGGTTGTTGAAGACCTCGAGGAGGACGGGGTCCGCTTTTGTGTCCAGTTCGGAACTCTGCGTAATCGTCGCGCGTTCCATGAGCAGATGCCCGTCGTGGGTCGTCACGGCTCGCCAGCCCTCGTCGACGACGGTCGTCGTGCCGGCCTCGGCGATGATCGCCGGGCCGGTGACGGTCTGGCCGGGAGGCAGGTCCTCGCGGTGATGGAGGGGTACGTCGCGCCAGCTGCCTCCGGCGTGGAGGCGGACGGTGCGGGGTGCGGAGGTGCGGCCTTCGTACGGGGCGAGGGCGGAGAGATCAGGGGGTTCTGTGATGCCGGTGCATTCCACGGAGAGTGCTTCGACGACGATCGGGCGGTCGAGCGCGAAGGAGTACGTGGCGCGATGACGTTCTTCGAAGGCGTCCCGCATGGTGGCGGGGTCGGTCAGCTCGACGGTGAGGGTGGTGTCGGTGCCGTCGTAGCGGAGCTGGGCGCGGCGGGTGACCTGGACGCGGTCGTCGGGGACGTCCTCGGCGCGGAGTTCGGCGCGGGCCGCCGCCTCCAGGTCGTCGGCCGTCTTGAGGATCGCGGGCAGAGAGGCTGCCTCCAGCGGCACCTCCACGGACTGTTCGCGCATGGCCGTGGTGTCGGCGAGGCCGATGCCGAGGGCGGACAGGACACCGGCCATGGGCGGCACGAGGACGGTGCGGATGCCGAGGGAGCCGGCGACCATGCACGCGTGCTGACCGCCGGCGCCACCGAAGGTGGTGAGGGCGTAGCGGGTGACGTCGTGGCCCTTCTGCACCGAGATCCGCTTCACCGCGTTGGCGATGTTGGCGACGGCGATCTGGAGGAACCCCTCGGCGACCTGCTCCGGCGTGCGGTCGTCGCCGGTCCTTACCCGGATCTCGTGCGCGAGGGCGGTGAAGCGGTCGCGGACAAGTGCGTCGTCGAGGGGCTGGTCACCTTCGGGGCCGAACACCTGGGGGAATTGGGCGGGCTGGATGCGGCCGAGCATCAGATTGGCGTCGGTGACGGTGAGGGGGCCGCCGCCGCGGTAGGAGGCGGGCCCCGGGTCCGCGCCGGCCGAGTCGGGCCCCACGCGGTAGCGGGAACCGTCGAAGTGCAGGACGGATCCGCCGCCCGCCGCGACGGTGTGGATGTCCAGCATGGGTGCGCGCAGGCGGACGCCCGCGATCTGCGTCGTGAAGACGCGCTCGTAGGCGCCGGCGAAGTGGGAGACGTCGGTGGAGGTGCCGCCCATGTCGAAGCCGATCACGCGGTCGAAACCGGCGAGATGGGACATGCGGGCCATGCCCACGATGCCGCCCGCGGGGCCGGAGAGGATGGCGTCCTTGCCGCGGAACTGGCTCGCCTCGGCGAGCCCTCCGTTGGACTGCATGAACATCAGCCGTACCTCCCGCAGTTCGTCGGCGATGCGCCGGACGTAGCGGCGCAGCACCGGGGAGAGGTAGGCGTCCACGACGGCGGTGTCGCCGCGCGGGACGAGCTTCATGAGCGGGCTGACCTCGCTGGACAGCGAGATCTGCGGGAATCCGACGCGGGCGGCGAGTCGTCCCACGGCCTGCTCGTGGGAGGGATGGCGGTGGCTGTGCAGGCAGACCACGGCGACGGCCCGTACGCCGTCGTCGTAGGCCTGGCGCAGAGGCTCCGCGAGGGCGTCGAGGTCGGGGGCGCGCAGGACCGTGCCGTCGGCCGCGATGCGCTCGTCGACCTCCACGACCTGGTCGTAGAGGAGTTCCGGCAGGTCGATACGGCGGGCGAAGATGTGGGGGCGGTTCTGGTAGGCGATGCGCAGGGCGTCGCGGAAGCCGCGGGTGACCACGAGGAGCGTGCGCTCGCCCTTGCGCTCCAGGAGGGCGTTGGTGGCGACCGTGGTGCCCATGCGGACGGCTTCGACGGGTTCCCGCGAGTCGCCGAGCAGGGCGCGTACGCCGGCGACGGCCGCGTCGGCGTACCGTGCCGGGTTGTCGGACAGCAGCTTGTGGGTCAGCAGCCGGCCGTCGGGTCGGCGAGCGACGATGTCCGTGAAGGTGCCGCCCCGGTCCACCCAGAACTGCCAGCCTGCCACGTCCTCACCCCGCTTCCGCGCTGCTCACAGCGCTCGGAGGCCGTTGATCACGTCGCGCAGAATACCCTCGTCCGGCAGTTCGGCCGGAGGTACCGGCCGGTTCACGTGGACGAATGCGCCGTTCACGAGATCCCCGACGAGGACGCGTACCACGCCGATGGGCAGGTCGAGTCCGGCGGCGAGTTCCGCGACCGACTGGGGGGCGTCCCGGCACAGGTCCACGATGTCGACGTGTTCCGGGGACAGCGCGAGGTCCGCGTCCGGGTCGTCGGCGTGCGGTTCGGCCACGACGACCGCGATGAGGTCGAGACGGTGCTGGACCGCACTGGTGGTGCGGCCGCGCGTCATGGCGTACGGACGGACGACCCGTCCGGCCTCGTCGTCGAACCAGTGGCTGCTTCCCTGACCGTCTGTGCTCATACCATCCCACTACCCGCCGGAGGGCAGATCGGTGCGCGGGGCGGTACCCAGATGTACGCCGACTCGCTTCACCAGGAGCGTCATCTCGTACGCCACCAGTCCGACGTCCGAGTCGGCGTCCGCGAGGACGGCGAGGCAGCTGCCGTCACCGGCGGCGGTGACGAACAGGAATGCCTCGTCGAGTTCTACGACGGTCTGGCGGACGCTGCCGGCCTCGAAGTGGCGGCCGACGCCCTTCGCCAGGCTGTGGAACCCGGAGGCGACGGCCGCCAGGTGCTCGCTGTCCTCCCGGGTCAGGTCCTGGGACGCTCCGGTCGGCAGGCCGTCGCCGGACAGCACGACGGCCTTGCGGATGCCGGCGACCCGGTCGACGAGGTCGTCGAGGAGCCAGTTCAGCTGCCCGTTGTCGGTCGTGGTGTGGCCGGTCGTCTTCGGTGCGGTCATCGACCGTCCCCCTTGTTCGTTCGTGGTGGTGCTGTGCCGCTGTCGGCATCGTCGCCGCCTCTGCCGGCCTCGTCGTCGGCGGTGTTCTCCGCGCGGCCTCGCTGCCAGCCGCGCTGGAGGGAGGCCATCCGGCTGCGGACCTCGTCGGCGTCCCGGTCAGCGGGTCCCGAACCCTCCTGTGGGGTTCGTTCGGGGCCCTGCCGCAGTTGCGGGGCCAGGTTCGCCTGCCGTACGCGGCGGGGCAGGGCGCCCGTGCCGGAGCCGGCGTCATGTGGCGCGTCCGCGGGGCTCCCGGTGGGTCCCCCAGGAGCGCCCTGCGCCTGCTCCGCGCCGGGGTGGGGCGCGTCGCGCGTGAGGTCGGCCGTCTTTTCGGCCGGGCCGGCGGACCGCCCGTTGCGGCTCGGCAGTGCGGGTGGCTCCGACGGCTGGTCGGTGCCGTCTCCGGAGCGCTCGGTGGAGCCGGTGCTCCGCGGGATCTGGGGCGTGGCGCCACGGCGGCGGGAAGGCAGCGGGGCCGGGCCGTCCTGCTCCGGGCGGCGTCCGGCCGGCCACTGCGGGGATTCCTCGCCCGTCTCCGAGCGACGGGACCGCTGGTCGGTGACCGGGCGGCCGTGCGAGCTGACCAGCTTCGGCGTTCGCCGGCTGGGCAGGGGTACGAGATCGGCCGGGTCGCCCGTCGCGGGACGGTCCGGTTCGCTCCGGAGATCGGACAGCCTGCGGCGCGGCTCGACGGGGTCGGCCTGCGGCCCGTCCTGCGTTCGGGTGAGGGAGCGGCTGGGACGGAACAGGCCACCCCGCTCACCGCTGTCGTCGTCCAGCGGGCCCCCGAAGCCGCCGAAGGCGTCCAGGTCGACCGGGGCCTCCAGCTCGACCGGCCCGTCGAGCAGCACGGGCGGACCGGGGAGCGGCACCGGCGTCTGGGCGAGCGCCGACCTGCGGCTCTTCGCGGGCTCGGGCTCCTTCGGAGGCCGGGGACGGTCCAGCCGGAAGCCGATGCCGTTCGTGTCGGGGACGTCGTCGGTGAGCAGCGCGTCGGGGATGAAGATGACCGCGGTCGTGCCGCCGTACGGGGAGGGCTGAAGGGAGACGCGGACGTTCTGCCGCTGGGCGAGCCGGCTGACCACGAACAGGCCGAGCCGGTCGGTGTCGGACAGTTCGAACTCCGGCGTCTCGGCGAGCCGGAGGTTGGCGTCCAGGAGGGCCTCGGGCGCCATGCCCAGGCCGCGGTCGTGGATCTCCAGGGTGAAGCCGTTGGCGACCCTGTCGCCGAGGACCTGAACGGCTGTGTGCGGCGGGGAGAACACCGTGGCGTTCTCCAGGAGTTCGGCCACGAGGTGCGTGAGATCCGCGACGGCGGGCCCGGTGACGGCGACGCGCGGGAGGCGCCGGACCTCGATGCGTTCGTAGTCTTCGACCTCGGCAACGGCGGCGCGCACG
Organism: Streptomyces sp. ID05-39B; assembly: GCF_033794725.1. Lineage (NCBI taxonomy): Bacteria > Bacillati > Actinomycetota > Actinomycetes > Kitasatosporales > Streptomycetaceae > Streptomyces > Streptomyces sp. ID05-39B. The sequence goes on from NZ_JARGEF010000025.1 coordinate 22,111, forward strand.
ATGTCCATGAGCTGGATGGGCTTGCGCCACTGCCGCGAGGGGGCTGCGCCGGAGAGGATCACCAGGCCCTCGGCGTGTCGTCGCATCCGGGTGGTGAGGTGGTCGAGGCGGAAGAGGTCGGCGAGTTCCTCGGTGTCCTCGGTGCGGCGCTCCATGGTGTCGAGCAGGGTGAGCTGCTTGTGGAGCAGCACCTGACTGCGGCGGGCGAGGTTGACAAAGACCTCGGAGACACCCGAGCGCAGTTCGGCCTGTCGGACTGCGGCCTCGACCGCGGCACGCTGCAGGGTGTTGAGGGCCTGGCCGACCTCGCCGATCTCATTCTTGTCGTACTCGAGTCGCGGAGCCTCGGTCTCGACGTCGATCTGTTCGCCCGCGGAGAGACGGCGCATGACGCTCGGCAGCCGGACACCGGACGACTCGTGGGCCTCCAGGCGCAGTTGACGCAGGTCGCGGATGAGCCCACGGCCGATGCGCACGGACAGGACGAGGGAGACCAGGAGGGCGATCAGGCCGAAGACTCCGGCCAGGACCGCCTTGACGATCACTTCGGTCGCCACGGGGCGGACGCGGTCCTGGTAGCGGTCGTTGGCCTGTTCGTCGAGGTTGCCGAGTTCGTCGAGTACGTTCGCGGCCGCGACGTCCCAGGTCTTGGCGGTGACTCCGCGGGGCATCCTGCCGGGCGTGGTGGAGACGACCGCCTGTTCCGCCGTGCGCAGGGGTGCGGTGGTGGCGTTCTTCCAGAAGCGCTCGTAGCGTTCGCGCTCCGCGACGGGCAGTTGGGCGAGGCTGATGTCGTAGACGACGTCGCGCTGGGCCTCGAGATCCGAGATGTCGCGGATCTCGTCGCGGGTGACCCGGCCGACGACCAGGGCGGAGCCGAGCAGGGCGTCCTCCTGGGAGAGCAGTTCGCGGGCGCGGGCGACGCTGACCAGGGCCCGGTACTGCTTGTCCATCTCCACGCTGTCGACGACGTCCAGTGTGGCCAGCAAGGTGTAACAGGGGTCGATGAGCCGGTTGTAGAGATCCAGCGCCTGGACGCGGGTCACGGTTCCCTCTTCGACACTGCGGCGCAGGGAGTCGACGCCGTCGAAGGCGTCGAGGACGGCCGTGAGGCCCTCGCTGTCGTCCTCGTCCAGCACCTCGCGTACGTCGGGGTCCTTCGCGTTCGTACGGATCTCCGCGAGGGCCTCGTCCGTGGCGGTCCGGGTACGGCGCAGCGCGGAGAGAGCGTCGGAGGCGCGGGGGTCGGCCAGGTAGACCAGGGTCTGCCGGCGTTCCTGCTGGACGATGCGGACGGTGTCCTCGACGGGGTAGCCGACCTTTTCCACGAGGTGCGACACCGTGAACAGGCGGCTTGCCTCACGGCCCGTGAGCACCGTGGCGAAGCCCCAGAGGGCGGTCAGGGACACCAGCGGCACGAGCAGCAGCGCCACGATCTTCCGGCGGATCGACTTCCCGCGAAAGCGCATGGACTCCCCCAGCTCGAACCCCCACCGGCAGGGGGTACGCATGTGCGTCAACAAACGGCGCGAGCCTACTACCGACACACAGTTAACTCGAAGAGGCGCCCGGAATCCGAACCTCCGGATAAGCGGCGGGGCAGGGTGAGTTGTCCGCCGATTACGGGAGATTGCCGCCCGGGACCAGTTCCTGGGAGCGAGGCCGGATCCGATCGGTGCTGTGGAGGAGTTGGCCAGAATTTTCCGCAGTTCGGGAATCTTCGGGGCGGGTCGGTCGTCCTACTCATTGGGAATTGGGGGCGGAATCGGCCACAGGAGCCGCATCCCGCACCTGGGCGGCGTAAAAGAGCGCAAGCCGGGCAGCCGTTGAGGGGCCGGTTCTTGGAGCCGGGGGCAAGCAGTCTGCCGGCGGTGGGGAGTGACACGTTGATGGGCACGGCGGAGCGGCGCAAGGCGCCTGAGGACGGCACGGCTGCGCGGGGTACGGCGTTGCGCGAGCCTGAGGCACTGGATCTCGACATTCCGGTGGTGAAGGGGCGCGGGGTGACAGGACGAGGTGATCTTCCGTCGGCGGCAGTCGGCGACACGGCCGACAGCACAGTACGGCGGACAACCCGGGACAACGGCCGGGACAATGGCCGGGACACCGGTCGGGCCGACGCGACGGAGGGTGGCCGCACGGCTTCCACGGAGCAGAAAGGGGCCGTATACCGGCCGTTGTGGGTCGAGGAGGCTGCCCGGCGGCGTCGGCTACCGGACCCGGTTCGTAGGTCGGCGGTGCGGGCGGTGCTGTTCATCGCCGTGACACTGCTTCAGGCCATGGTCGCTTTCCTGTGCACGCTGGCCGGGTCCTGGCTGGCGTTCCCCATGGTCATCAGCAGCGTGGTCAGTACCGTGGTGGCCACCTGGGGAGCGCTGGACGTCTGGGTGACCCGGCAGGTGTGGAGCCAGCGCAACGGCGTCGTGTCGACGCCGAGCAGCACCGCGCGCGCACTGCGCCGCGAGCGGCGCCGGGCACGCAGGCAGGAGCGGACCGCCAAGCGCGCGCAGGAGCGGATACGTCGGCGGAGCGGCGCCGGACAGTTGTCCCACTCCTGAGACCGGGACCGGTCGCACGGGGCACGCCGCAGCCCGCCCGCCACGCCGTCCGCAGTCCTGGGCTTCCGCGTGTGCAGTCGGTCACGCGGCGCCTGTCCTCTGCCACGGCGCCGAGTTCGGTGAGGACGTCCGGGGCTTCACGGTCGACGGCAGCGAGGGCTTCGCGAAACTGCCGGCCGTCGCCGAGGACCAGGACCTGCGCTACTACGCGATCACCGTCGAGCCGACGGTGTTCATCAACTCGTACCGGACCACGTCATCGTGCACCGCATGTTCCCGCTCGCCGAGGACCGCACGGTCGTCGAGTGCGACTGGCTGTACGTCCCTGAGGTGGTGGACTCCGGGGCTGACGTGTCGAAGTCGAAGTCGGTGGAACTGTTCCACCGGGTCAGCCTCCAGGACTTCGAGGCATGTGAACGTACGCAGCCGGCGATGTCCTCGCGTGCCTACCGCGGGGGTGGTGCTGGTTCCCAACGAGCACCACATCGGGATCTTCCACGAGTGGCTCGTCGAGAAGCTCGGAGGCGGCAATGCCCGACCTGTTCATTGACGGCGTGTGGCGGGCGGCTCGGGACGAGCCGATGGTCGACCCGCGGTACTTCACGCACGAGCACGATGAGCGGGTGATGACCCACGGTTGCGGCTGGCGCGCCGGATCGCCTCGCAGCCGGCGTTGAACGGTTGGGCGGGCGGGGAGCTGTCCCCCGGGCCGGACGTGCGGACCCACGACGAGCTGCTCGACTACATCCGCAAGACCCACAAAACCGTCTACCACCCGTCCTGCACGGTGAAGATGGCCGCGGACGACGACCCTTCGGCCCTGCTCGACGCGCGGCTGCGGGTCAAGGGGGTCAAGGCACTGCGGGTCGCGGACGGCTCGGTGATGCCCGACCTCGTCACCGTCAATCCGTCATCACGACGATGATGACCGGCGAGAAGTGCGCGGATCTCCTCAAGGAGGACGCCCGGCAGCGCTAGGAGTGCGAGGAACCGCGTGACCGGCCAGGACCGGCCCGCGGTTCCCCGCTCCGATACGGCTACGGGGTGCTCGGCGCCGCGCGCTTGTACATCCGCGTGGCCGTGATCTCGCTGTGCCCCGCCTCCCCGGTGGAGACCTGCGGCAGCCCCGGGCGCAGGTGTTCCTCCACGCTGATGTACTTCAGGCCGGCCCGGAGGTCGGCGTCGTTGCGCAGGCGGATGACGAGCGGGAACTCGGCCAGTGCCGTCGTGTCGAACAGGCCGGTGGTGTAGAGGAGCTGCACGCCGAGGGCGTCCGAGACCGCACGCTGCAGCTCCAGCAGGTAGGTCGCGTTGGCGCGGCCGATGGGATTGTCGAGGAACAGGGTGCCGGCGTAGCGGTGCTTGTCGCGGCCCCGGTCGTTGCTCCGCAGGGCCGCCATCGTGCAGTACAGGGCGATGGCGGCGGTGAGGAGCTGGCCGCCGGAGAAGACGTCGCCCATCTGCCCGACGGGCACCCGCTCGGCGCGCAGCACGGCGTCCGGCTTGAGGATCTCGACGGCGACGCCCTTGGGCTGAAGGGCCGCGCCGACGCCCCGCAGCAGCAGGGACATGCCGTCGCGCCGCAGGTCGGAGTTCTTCTTGACGGCGGCGCGGGTGGCCTCGTCGACGACCTCGCCGAGCCGCTCGGTGAGCGTGGCCTGGTCGGGCTCCTCGAAGCGGATACGCAGGAACTCCTGCCCGGACCACTCGCCGAGTCCCTCGGGCAGCCGGGACAGCCGCTGGGCGGACCTCAGGGTGGCGAGCGCGGACTCCACGAGCCCGCGCAGCCGGTCCACGATCGAGTCGCGGTTGCGCTCCAGCTGCGCCAACTCGTCCGTCAGAACACGCAGTCGGGGCGCGAAGGCGTCCGCCCACTTCTGGGCGTGCTCGGGCAGCGCGGCGGCGGGCAGTTCACGGATCTGCTGCCGCGCGGGGGTGCGCACCTGCTCGTACCGGGTGGAGTTGGCGTGCCGCACGAGGACGTCGCTCGCCTCGCGGACGGCGGCCTCGGCGGCGGACAGCTCGGCGGCGCAGCCGCGCAGGGACCGGCGGGCCTCGGCCGCGGACCGGCGGGCTTCCTCCGGCGTGCCGGGGTAGGGCTCCGGTGCCTCCTGTTCCTCCTCGGGGGTGTGCTCGCGCAGCAGGTCGCGGAGCATGGCGGCGATCTCGTCGAAGCCGCCGGCCGCGTCCTCGGCGGCGCGGTGGGCGTCCAGCAGCTCGGCGTGCGCCTCCCTGGCCCGCACCAGCGTCTCGGTGCGGGAGGCGAGTTCGGCGGTGGCGGTGCGCAGCAGCGCCTGCGCGTGTCCGGCGTCACGCGGCTGGAGCTCCGCGGGCAGTTCGGTATGGGCGTCGCCGTCCTCGGGCGCGTGCCGTTCGGCCTCGCCGCGCAGCCGGCCGAGATGCTCGCTCGCCGTGGACACGCGGGTCTCCAGAAGCTGGACCAGCTCCTCCGCGCGCGCAGAGGCAGCCTGCCGGGACGGTCCGTCGGAGCCGTCCGGTGACTGGAGCAGCTGCTCCGCGCGCGTGCGGACCTTGTTGCTCAGCCGGTCCAGCTCGGCCAGGGCCGCGCTCTCGTCGCCCTCCGCGCGGGCCTGTTCGGCCCGCAGGTCGGCGCCCACGCCGACCTTCTCGTACAGCTGGGAGGCGGCCCGGTATGCCTCTCGCAGGGCGGGCAGGGACGCCCTGGTCGCGCCCGGTTCCGCCTCCGGTACGTCCTCGGGGGCGCCGGCGATCTCGGAGCGCTCGGCGCGCAGGGCACGCGCGGTGCGGCGGGAGTCGTCGGCGGCCCGCTGGGCGGCGCGGCGGTCCTCGTCGGCGGCGCGGGCGCGGTCCAGGCAGGTCTGGGCGCGGGCCTCCGACTCGGCGGCCTCGTCGGCGAGTTCTCGCAGCTTGACCTGCCAGCCGGCGCGCTCGCGCAGCCGGAAGGCGAGTCCGGCGAGGGCGTCAGCGGCGCGCCGGGCCTTCTGGGCGGCCTCCTGCCGCTCGTCGCGCGCCTGCGCGGCCTCGGCCGCTGCCTCGTCGGCCTCCGCGCGCACGGTCCGTGCCTCGGCCAGCTCGGCCTCGGACTCCTCGGCGAACGCGCGCGCCTCCTCGGCGGTCCGCGCCAGCTCGGTGAGCCGCCCGGCCGGGCAGCCGGTGCGCCAGGAGGAGAGCCGGGCCGCCAGTTCCCGGTCCTTGCCGAGGCGGGCCGCGAGCCGGCGGATCTCCTCGTCCCGCTCCGCGGCCCGCGCGCGCAGCGCCTGCCGCTCCTCGTCGGCGGCGTGTTCGTCGTGCATGGCCGGGTTCGGCGGTACGAGGAAGACGTCACCGGCGTCGGTGCCGGATGCCGGGGTGGGGGCGAGAAGGGCGGCGGCGGTGCCGACGGCCACGGCGGACCGGGGCAGCAGGGCGGCTTCGACGAGTGCCTCACGCGCGCGTGCGTGCGAGTCGGGGTCGGTGATGATCACACCGTCGACCAGTTCCGGCCGGGCGGCGAGGACCCGCGCATGGTCGACGGGGTCGACGGCCTGGGCGAGGTAGCGCCAGCCGGGCAGGGCGGGGATGCCGTGCTCGCCGAGGTACTCCACGGTCGCGAGCACGTCCGGGCCGGGTGGCAGCAGTCCGCCGTCGCCGAGCGCGCCGAGGATGCGGGAGTCGTCGGCGGCGGCGGTCCGCAGGTCGAAGAGCTTCCGCTCGGCGCAGGAGACGGTGTCGTCGAGGAGTTCGCGCAGTTCGTCGGCGTAGCGGTCCAGGTCCTCGGGGGTGAGTCCGGTGGCGTCGGCCTCGTCCTCCTGGCGGGGCTGCGGGATGATCCGCGGGGTCGAGGCGCCGGTCACGCTGAGCAGTTCGGCCAGCCGCTCCTCGGCCGCGAGGTCCTCGGCGAGCCGGCGTTCGGCCTCGTACGACCGCCGGGCGGCCGTTGCCGCGTCGGCCGCGCGGGCGGCGGTCAGCTCGGCGCGCGACGCGGCGGAGGCGGCCTCGCGGGCGTGCTCGGCGGCCTTGCTCGAGGCCTCGCGGGCGGTGTCCCAGGCGGCGACGGCGCTCTTCTCGGCGTCGCTGGCGGTGAGGGCGGCGCGCGCGGGGTCGGCGTCGGGCGCGCTGTCGTCCAGCCAGCCGGCGCGTACCGCTTCGGCGGTCTCCTGCTCGACCTCGGTGAGGCGCTGGCGCAGGTGTCCGGCCTCGCTGCGGGCACGCTGTGCCTCGGTGGCGGCGGACGTGGCGTCGCGGTGCGCGGCCTCGCCGACCTCCTGGAGCGCCGCGGAGCGTTCCTCCTCCTCGTTGGCGAGGGTCTCGGCGCTCGCGGCGGCACCGTGCAGGGCGCGGACGAGGTCGACGGCGGCCTTGGCGCGGGCGGCGAGCGCCGGAGCGGCATCCCGCTCGGCCTCCTGGATGGCGGCGGACACGCGGGCGACCCGGTCGGCGGCGGCGCGCTGGCGCAGGGAGACCTCGGCGGCCTGCCAGGCGGCGTGCAGGGTACGCGCCTCGGCGAGTTCGCGCTTGTGCGCGGCGGCGGACTTCTCGGCGGCTGCGAGGGCGAGCGAGGCGTGCCGGAAGGCGAGTTCGGCGGCGATCAGCGCGCTGCGCTCGCGGGCGCTCTCGGAGTGCGTGACGGCGTACGCGGCGGCCGTGACCCGCTGGGCCAGGTCGGTGGCGCGGGTGCGCTCCCGCAGGCCGCGCGCTGACAGTCTGCGGGCAAGGGTGCGGGTGCGGCGCTCGGCCCCGGCGTGGACGTCACGCGCGTGGGCCCGGGTGTCGGCGGCCTCGACGATCCGCCCGAGCAGGTCCACCGAGCCGGCGGTGAAGTCCCGTTCGGCGATCAGTTCGGCGCGTCGGCCCAGTTTGTTGCCGAAGCCGCCGACGAGGTCGGCGAGGCCGTCGGTGTCGCGCGTGTCCGTCACCGCGCGCAGCAGCAGGTCGGTGAAGTCTGAGTCCTTCTTGACCGCGAAGAGGCCGGCCGCCTCGCCCTCGTCGGCGTTCATCTCGCGCTGGTAGCGGAAGAGTTCGGGGTCGAGGCCCAGCTCGCCGAGGTGCTCGATCCAGCGGTCGTGGATCTCCTCCCAGTGCACCTCCAGGTGCGGATACGCCTTGCCGGCGTCGGTGAGCGCGTCCCGGAAGCCCTTCATGGTGCGCCGTCGGCCCTGCGCGCCCGACTGGCCCTCGGCGGACGGCCGTACGGCGGTGGACTCGGCGACGGGGAGGTTGTCCAGGGCGAGTCCGGGGCCGGGCCGGAAGGAGTACCAGGCCTCGGCGAACTTCCGCGGATCGTTGGACACCTGCCGGCCGCGCCACTCGCTGACCTTGCCGACGACCACGCACTCGCCGGTCAGTACGTGCTGCCACTCCAGAGCGACATGGCCGCAGTCGTCGGCGAGCAGGAACTTGCGCAGGACGCCTGAGCTGGCGCCGCCGAGGGTGTTGCGGTGGCCCGGCAGCATCACCGAGAAGATCAGCTTGAGCAGGACGGACTTGCCGCCGCCGTTCTCCAGGAAGAGCACGCCCGCGGGCGCGGGCCGTCGTGGCGGGCCGACGGGCTCGTCCTCGAAGAACTCCGCCTGCGCGGGGGCGGGATCGGGCACGACCTCGCCCACGCCCCGCAGGTCAAGCACGGTGTCGGCGTAGCGCGCACCGGCAGGCCCGATCGAGTAGAGGCGGACCCGGGACAGCTCGTACATGGCGGACTCTCGTAAGTCTTCGGAAAGGGTGCGGTGGTTCGGTGCTACGGGAACTGCTGAGGCTTCAGGAGTGGAACGGCAGCCCCGCGTCGGCGACCAGCTCCAGGTCGTCGGACTCCTCGGGGGGCAGGAGCGTCGGTGTGCCGTCGGTGACCGGGACGATGCCCAGGTCCAGCAGCTCGGCCATGGCCGCGCTCGCCGCCATGTCCCGGACCTGCAGCTGGTAGCGGGCGGTGGTCCGGTACGTGCCGCCGCTGTCGTCACCGGTGCGCTGGAGGAAGCCGGATTCGGTGAGGAAGGCGACGGCCTTGCCGACGATGCCGGTCGTCGAACCGGCGAGCCGGCGGGCGTCCTTGGTGGCACCGGCGGCGCTGCGTCTGACCCAGATCCGCCAGGCGCCCTCCAGACCCGGGGCGTCGGTCGCGGGGTCGGTGTTCTCGCCCTGCTCCGTTGCCCGCTCCTCCAGACGGCGGCAGGCCTGGCGCACGAAGGCGTCCACGCCGTTGACGCTGACCCGGCCGATGTAGCCGTCGTCGGCCAGGTCCTCGGGCCGGGGGAAGGCCATCGCGGCGACGGCGAGATGTGCGAGGCCGTGCAGGAACCGGTCTGCGGAGTCCGCGGACGTACGACGCGCGTAGTCGCCCATGCGGACGGCGAACACCGAGTCCTCCGCGGCGGTGACGGCCATCCCGGCGCGTGGGGACACCTCCAGCACGATCAGGCCCAGTCCGGTGGCCACGGCGTCCGCGAGCCGCGCGAACGGCGGGTCCTCGCGGTAACGCCGCAGCAGGTCCGCGTACTCCTGGTCGCGCGCGGGCTGAAGTCTGGGATGGAGGCCGAAGGCGACGAGTCGCGCCGCGTCGGCGGCGTCGGCGGGGGTGACGACGGCGGAGGCCGGCGCGACGGCCTCGGGTTCACTCCGGTCGACGTACTCGGTCACGGTGTCGGCTCCTTGCTGCGGGGGTGCTCGTGCTGGCGGTTCCGGGTCCTGGTCATGCTGCTTCCGTCCGGTCCGCGGCCATCCCCGCCGCGTCCAGCAGCGCCATGCCCACTATCAGGTCGGCTCCGCCGAACTCCGGATCGTCCAGTTCGGTCCCGTCGTCGACGGCGAACAGCAGTTTCTGCTCGCCCTGCCGATAGGCGGTGCCGACCGCGGGACTGGCCGCGTGCACCGCCAGCAGGGCGACCAGGTACGGCAGTTCGGGGTCTCGCCTGCGTGCTTCCGCGAGAAGCCCCGACAGCCGCCGAGGCGCGTCCGCGGGCAGGTCCAGCAGTTCCTTAGCGGCGGTCAACTGCTCCTCGCTGAAGCGGCTGTCGTCGGGCGTCGCGATGAGGTCGGGCTCCGGCATCTGCGCGCCGAGGTTCTCCCGCTCCACCGGCGGCGTCAGCAGCAGGTCGACCAGGTCGCCCACCCGCACGGACACCGGGGTCCGCAGTCCCGTCCCGCGCGCGAAGAAGGCGTCGGTGACCCGGACCGCCTGTTCCAGCGGCAACGGCAGCACGGGCACGACGAGATGGCCGTAGAGGTCTGTCCCCGACGAGGTCATGGGGGTGGCGAAGGCCTGCCGGTCCTGCTCGGCGCGGAACAGGGGTCCGGCCTCCAGCAGCCGGGACTGCAGCTGGGTGTGCCGGCGGATGCAGTCCTTGACGATGTCGACGAGTTCGGCGGCCCGCCGTTTGTTCTCGGCGTCCTCGATCTCGTCGCGGGCCTTGCGGATGTTGGTGAGGATCGCGTTCTCGTGGCGGTAGCGGTCGGCGACGTGGTCGAGGGCCTCGGCGATCATGTCGGGCACGGCGTTCAGCCAGTCCACCGCGCGGACGTTGCGCCGGGTCGCCTCCAGGGCCCTGCGCAGGGTCTCCGAGTACTGCACGGTCCGGTAGCGGGCCTGTTCGGCGGCGAGTTGGGCGTCGGCCAGGCGGCCCCGGCGGATGAGAACCTCGAGTTTGACCTCGGCGGCGATCTGCGCGCTGGTGACGTCGGTGTCGAGGGCGCCCACGAGGACGTTGACCGCCTCGTCCGTCGTACGGAGGTAGACCGTGCCGCCGTACCCGGGGACCTCCTCGATCAGCTTGAAGTCGTAGTCCCGGCGGACGTAGGTGCCGTCCGGCGTGAAGGTGCCGTACACGGCGCGGAAGCCGCGGTCGACGGTGCCGACGTTGATCAGGTTCTCCAGGACCCAGCGGGCGACGCGCTCGTGCTCCTCGGCCTGCCGCCCGGGGGCCTGCGCGGCGATGCGCGGGATCAGGCGGGCGACTATCTGGTCGTGGTCGGCGCCGGTGTCGAAGTCCATGTTCAGGGTGACCAGGTCGATGGCGGCGAGGGCGATCTCCGCCATGCCGTAGACCGAGTACTCGCCGGCGAGGTTGGCCTTGCGCGCGTCGAGGTCGTGGATCGGTGCGGTGCAGGCGAGCGCGCGCAGCCGCCGCGCCAGTCCCTCGTCGGCGGCCGGCCCCGGCGCGGGGCGCGGCCCCGCGCTGAGCTGGGGCGGAACACGGTCCGTCGATGCAGGCGAAGTCACGGTGCACAGACTAGGTCCTCGGTCTGACATCGGCCCAAACGACGCAGAAGCGACCCACGTCACAGCGGTGCGCGACACCTGGCAGGCCGCCCGGAAGCCTCGGCCGGGGCTCCCCGATCGGATCCGCGGCGGAGAACCTCAGCCGTCGGAGGGATCGTCGCCCACCCGCCGCCGGTACACCTCGACGATCCGCTCCAGTGAGTCGCCCAGGTACACGGCGAGCAGCTTCTCCGCCTCCGCTCCGTCGCCGGCCTCGAGCGCCTGGAGGATCTGCCGGTTGCGGGCGAGGTAGGGCTCGTGCAGGCGGCGCGGGTCGTCGACGACGTGGAAGGCGAGGCGCAGTTCGGCAAAGACGCTGCGCATCAGCTCGTCGGTGCGCTCGCTGCCCGCGAGGGCGACCAGTTCCCGGTGGAAGTGGATATTGGCCGTACCCAGCGATTTCCAGTCACTTTCGCGCGCCGCCCGCTGCCCCTCCTCCACGGCCTCGGCGAGGTTGGCGAGCGCGTACGGCGGCTTGCCCAGTCCTCGTACGACGGCGCATTCGACGAGGGTGCGCGTGCGGTAGATGTCCTCGACGTCCTCCACGGTCAGGACCCTGACGAACACGCCCCGGTTGAGCTCGTGGACCAGCAGGCGCTCGTGGGTGAGCAGCCGGAACGCCTCGCGCAGCGTGTTGCGGGAGACGCCGAGCGCACCGCCGATGCTGTCCTCCGACAGCCGGGTCCCCGGCGGGAAATAGCCGTCCGCGATGCGGCTTCTGAGGATGTCCGAGACGCGTTCCGCCGTGCTGGTGCGGCCCAGGAGGGCGCGGTCGTCGGCCAGTCCCGCCAGCTGCTCTGCCATGCCCGGAATTCAACAGCAGACACGAGAACGAAACAACAGGGGTATTGAAGGATCGTTCAACGATCCCCTACCTTGCTGGATACCTTGCTCCGCCCAGCACCACTCCCGCACGGCCCAGCACCACTCCCCCACGGCACGGCTCCCGCACCGCACCACTCGCGCAGGCACGGCACCACTCCCGCACCGCACCACTCGCGCACGGCACGGCTCAGTCCCCAGCACCCTCCGTCATCCCTTGCGAGGTGCCCCATGAGCACGACCCCTCCACCACAGGCCCCCTCCACCGCCACCCACCCCCCAGCGGCCGAACAGGCCTCCGACGACGGCGCGCTGGCCTGGTTGCGCGCCCTGGGCCCGCGCGGGCGCCGCGCCTTCGCCGGGGCCTTCGGCGGCTATGCCCTGGACTCCTACGACTACTTCACGCTGCCGCTCAGCATGGTGGCGCTGGCCGCCTACTTCGGCCTGGACAGCGGCCAGACCGGCCTGTTCACCACCGTCACACTGGTCGCCTCCGCGGTCGGCGGCGCCCTCGCCGGAGTCCTGGCCGACCGGATCGGCCGGGTCAAGGCCCTGATGATCACGGTCATCACCTATGCCGTCTTCACCGTGGCCTGCGGCTTCGCGCCCACCTACGAGACGCTGCTGCTCTTCCGCGCCCTCCAGGGGCTCGGCTTCGGCGGCGAGTGGGCCGTCGGCGCGATCCTGGTCGCCGAGTACGCGAGCGCGAAGCACCGGGGCCGCACCCTGGGCGCGATCCAGAGCTCCTGGGCCGTCGGCTGGGGCCTGGCGGCGATCATGTACACGCTGGTCTTCTCGTTCTTCGGCGACGACGTGGCCTGGCGCGTGATGTTCTGGACGGGCGCCCTGCCCGCCCTGCTCGTGGTGTGGATGCGGCGCCGTGTGCAGGACGCGCCGACGGCGGTCGCCGCGCGCGAACGCGATGCCGGCAAGGGCTCCTTCGCGGCGATCTTCCGCGGTCCCCTGCTGCGGACGACGATCTTCGCGGGCCTGCTCTCCACGGGCGTCCAGGGCGGCTACTACACGCTGGCGACCTGGGTGCCGACGTACCTCAAGAGCGAGCGCGGTCTGTCGGTGGTCAACACCGGCGGCTATCTCACGTTCCTGATCTCGGGCGCCTTCCTCGGCTATCTGACCGGCGGGCACCTCACCGACCGGCTGGGGCGGCGCCGCAACATCTGGCTGTTCGCCCTGCTGTCGGCGGTCTGCATCCTCGCCTACGCCAACATCCCGAGCGGCGCGGACACCCTGCTGCTGATCCTCGGATTCCCGCTCGGGTTCTGTATGTCGGCCATCTTCAGCGGCTTCGGGTCCTACCTGAGCGAGCTGTACCCGACGGCCGTGCGCGGGACGGGCCAGGGCTTCACGTACAACACCGGTCGTGCCGTCGGCGCCGTCTTCCCCACCACGGTCGGCTTTCTCGCCGACAGCTGGGGCGTGGGCGGGGCCCTGGTCTTCGGCGCGATCGGTTACGGCATCGCGGCCCTGGCGCTGCTGGGGCTGCCCGAGACGCGCGGAAAGGAACTGGAGTGAAGCCTCGGATCATCGTGCAGGGCCGTTCCGCGGTCCTGGTGCAGGACCGTCCCGTGGCCCTCCTCGAGGAGCACGCGCACGCGTGGAGCCCCGAAACCGCCCGGTCCCGCTTCCGGGACGGCCTGACCGGCCCCACGGCGGGCGTCGCCGCGGGCCACACCCAGGCCAACCTGATCTCGGTGCCGGCGGACTGGGCGTACGACATGCTCCTGTTCTGCCAGCGCAACCCCAAGCCCTGCCCCGTTCTCGACGTCACCGACGCCGGCTCCTGGACGACCGTCCTGGCCGAGGGCGCCGACCTGCGCACCGACCTGCCGCGCTACCGGGTGTGGCGGGACGGCGAGCTGGTGGACGAGCCGACGGACGTGCGCGGGTACTGGCGGGACGACCTGGTGTCGTTCCTCATCGGGTGCAGCTTCACCTTCGAGTGGGCGCTGGCCGGGGCGGGCGTACCGATCCGCCACGTCGAGCAGGGGCGCAACGTCCCGATGTACGTGACGGACCGTCAGTGCCGTCCGGCCGGCAGGCTGCACGGCCCCCTGGTGGTGTCCATGCGGCCGGTGCCGCCGGAGCACCTGGCGGCGGCGATCCGGGAGAGCAGTCTGCTCCCGGCGGTGCACGGCAGCCCCGTACACTGCGGCGATCCGTCGGGCCTGGGCATCGACGACCTCGGCCGCCCCGGCTTCGGGGAACCGGTGGACGCGGAACCGGACGACATCCCCGTGTTCTGGGCCTGCGGTGTGACCCCGCAGGCCGCGGTGATGGCCTCGCGCCCTCCGTTCGCCCTCACCCACGCACCGGGACAGATGTTCCTCACCGACGCCCGCGACGAGCAGTACCGCGTGGCCTGACCAGGAGACAGCATGATCGATCTCAACGCCGACCTCGGCGAGGGCTTCGGCCGCTGGGAGCTGACCGACGACGAGCGGCTGCTGTCCGTCGTCACCAGCGCCAACGTGGCGTGCGGCTTCCACGCCGGGGACGCCGTCACCATGCGGCGGGTGTGCGAACTGGCGGCCGAACGAGGTGTGACGATCGGCGCGCAGGTCGCCTACCGCGACCTCGCCGGGTTCGGGCGGCGCGCGATGGACGTGCCGCCCGCCGAACTGGCCGCCGAGGTGGCCTACCAGATCGGCGCCCTGGAGGTCTTCGCGCGGGCGGCGGGCGCCCGGGTGGCCTACGTCAAGCCGCATGGCGCGCTCTACAACCGGGTCGTGCACGACGAGGAGCAGGCCACGGCGGTCATCGACGGCGTGCTCCTCGCCGGCCCGGCGCTGCCCGTGCTCGGGCTGCCCGGCTCGCGCCTGCTGGAAGTGGCCGGAAAGGCGGGGCTGCCCGCCGTCACCGAGGCGTTCGCGGACCGCGCCTACACCGAGGAGGGCACGCTCGTGCCCCGCGGCCGGGCCGGGGCCGTGATCACCGACGCGGACGTCGTCGTCGAGCGGTCCCTCGGCCTGGCCCGGCTGGGCGAGGTCGTCTCCCTCGCGGGGACGCGCATCGAGGCACGCGCGCGTTCCCTGTGCCTGCACGGTGACACGCCCGGCGCGGTGGAACTGGCCGGCAGGGTCCGGCGGCGGTTGGAGGAATCCGGTGTGCGCGTGGAGGCGTTCGCATGAGGGCACTGGCGGTCGGTGAGGACGCCCTGCTCGTCGAGGTGGCGTCCGGCGAGGACGCCCAGGCCCTCCACGCCGAACTGCTGCGCCGCCGCGCGGAGGGCTCACTGTCCGTCCGCGAGATCGTCCCGGCGGCGCGTACGGTCCTGCTCGACGGCCTCGCCGACCCCGCCCGCTGGGCCGCCGAACTGACCGGCGCCACCGTGCCGCCCACTCCCGCGCGGACGGGCGCGGTGATCGAACTGCCGGTGCGCTACGACGGCCCCGATCTCGCCGAGGTCGCCGCCCACTGGGGCGTGTCCGCGCAGGAGGCGGCCCGCGTCCACGCGGCCACCGAGTTCCGCGTCGCGTTCTGCGGCTTCGCGCCCGGCTTCGGCTACCTCACGGGCCTGCCGCCGCGCTACGACGTCCCCCGCCGTGCGACCCCGCGCACCAGGGTTCCGGCCGGGTCGGTGGCCTTGGCCGGCCCGTACACGGGGGTGTACCCGCGCTCCTCGCCGGGCGGCTGGCAGCTGATCGGCACCACGCGCGCCGTGCTGTGGGACCACGCGCGCGTACCGGCCGCGCTGCTGACACCGGGCACACGCGTGCGTTTCGTGGCGGCCGAGGGGGCGGGTGCGGCGTGAGCGGCCCGCTGTCGATGCCCCACGGCCACCCCAGGGGTGTTCTCGCCGCCGACGCACGGCACCCGTCCGCGCTCGCTGCCCGCCGCGGCACGCGGCGCCCACCCGGCCACCCCGGGCAGGGCGTCGGCGTCCGGGAGGGCGCCGCATGACGGACCGCGCGCTCGTCGTCGTACGCGCCGGTGCGCTCACCACCGTGCAGGACCGGGGCCGCCCCGGTCACGCCCATCTCGGGGTGCCGCGCTCAGGGGCCCTGGACGCGCCCGCGGCGGCGCTCGGCAACCGGCTGGTCGGTAACCCGCCCGAGGCCGCCGTCCTGGAGACCACGCTCAACGGCTGTGCCGTACGTCCGCGTTCGACAGTGACCGTGGCCGTGACCGGTGCTCCTTGCGGGGTCACCGTGGAGGGCCGTCCCGCCGCCTGGGGAGCGCCGGTCCGGGTGCCCGCGGGTGTGGTCCTGGACGTCGGTCCGGCCGTCTCCGGGGTACGGAGCTATGTGGCCGTGGCCGGCGGCGTCGCCGTCGATCCCGTACTCGGCAGCCGCTCGACGGACCTCCTCTCGGGCCTCGGTCCGCCACCGCTCACGAACGGCACGGTCCTGCCTCTGGGAGGTACGCGCGTCCCTACGGCGCGTGTGGACGTGGCCCCGCAGCCGGCGCCTCCTGGCGAACTGGTCCTGCGGATCGCTCTGGGCCCGCGTGACGACTGGTTCACCCCGGAGGCGGTCCGGCTGTTCACCTCGGGCGCCTACCGCGTGTCCGCGGCGAGCAACCGCATCGGGCTGCGTACCGAAGGACCCGCCCTGGACCGGGCGGTGGCGGGCGAACTGGCCAGCGAGGGAATGGTTCTGGGCGCCGTGCAGGTCCCGCCCGACGGCAGACCGGTGGTGTTCCTGGCGGACCATCCGACCACCGGGGGCTACCCGGTGATCGGGGTGGTCCGCCCCTGCGACCTCCCGTCCGCCGCGCAGGCGGCACCGGGCACCCCCGTCCGCTTCGTGGCGGTACGCCGGCGCTGACGGCCGGCGCCGCCAGGCCGCGTCCGGCTGCCGCTCCGACACCGACGGGGCGGTCAGGGCCGCCGACACCGCCGCCGAGGTGCGCAGGTCGAGGCGGGCACGGGTGCCCCGCGCGCGGTGACGCCTCTCGTCGACGGCCGGCGCCGGCAGCTGCGGAAGCAGGTCGGTGCACCTGCGGGCCACCCAGCCGATGCCGGCCGTCGCCGGCCACCACGGTCCGGCCGACCTCGTGGGCGTCGGAGACTGCGGCTCGGGCGAAGGAGCCGGCCCGGTCGCGAGCCCAGCCCCGGCCGGCAGCGCGCGGAAGCGCACAGCCAGCTGCCGGTGGTCCCGCTCGCCGGGGTGGAACCGGTCCGCGCGCCACATCGCGCGGTCCGTCAGCCACGTGCCCTCGGACGCGTGCGGGTGGACGGCGCCGTAGCGGTCGGAGAGCGCGTGGACGACGGAGTTGACCGCGCGCTGCCGCCGGGCGGGCGAGGGCCGGGCAGTCCGAGCGTCGCCCCGGGGTCGGACAGATCCGCCCTGAGCGGAACAGAACCGTGCTCTGCGCGGCGAACGCGAGGGTCCTTACGGACGGCACGCGTCCCCTGCGCGTTGCGCTTGCACGCCCGAGCAGGCCAGACGGCATCCACGCCCGTCCGACCCGCGGGTCATCCGCCGTTCATCCGGCGGGTACGCCTCTGCCGTCGATCACATGGCGGAGGCGGCGTCCGGCCCGATCCGGCTGCGTACGGCCGTCTGGACCTCGTCCTCCTCGGCCGGGTCGGCGGCGAGGCGGCGGAGCCGCTCCACGACCCGGGCATCGCCGGTCTCGGCATGCCGGGCGGCGATCTCGCGGGTGGTCTCCTCGCAGTCCCACAGGCACTCGACGGCGAAGCCGGTGGCGAAGGTGGGGTCGGTGGCGGCCAGCGCCCGTGCGCAGCGCCCGCGCAGATGGGACGAGGCGGTCTCGCGGTAGATATGGCGCAGTACCGGGGCGGCGCAGGCGATGCCCAGCCGTCCGGCTCCGTCGACCAGGGTCCACAGGGTCGGCGCGTCGCAGCCCTCGCCGCGTACGGCCTCGCGCAGGGCGCCGAGGACGAGGTCGCTGTCACGGCCGGTGCCCCGGCAGGCGAGCACCCGCCCGGCGGCGGCCCCGAGGGCATCCGGCCGGTGGGCCCAGCCGCGGGCCCGGTCGACCGCGGCGGCACTGCGCATCCGTTCGAAGGCGTCGACGGCGGCCTCCACGACGAAGCTGCTGCCGGTCGCCACGGCCTGTTCGATCAGGTCGGGTGCCTGGGCGTCGTCCTGGTCGGCGAGATAGCGAAGGGCGGTGCACCGGGCTCCCTCGGTGCCGTCCTCCGCTGCCCGCACGATCTCCGCGCGGTCCTCGGGCCCGGCCACGGCGGTGAGGCAGCGGGCGGCGGGGACATGGAGCGCGGCACCCCGTTCGATGCCTTGCTGGGCCCATTCGAAGACGGCCCGCACGCTCCAGCCGGGGCGGGGCCCGGTGGGGCTCAGCTGCCGCTGCCAGCGGTCGAAGCAGCCGGCCTCCTGGGCCGCACGCACGCGTGCGGAGATGTACTCGCGGGGATCCTCGGCCCACAGCCGCCAGGGCCGTGGCTCGAAGGCGTCCCGGACGACGGCGGCGAGTTCGGCCTCGCCCTCGGCGTCGGTGGCGAACCGGGCGAGCACGGGCGCGGCCAGGGCACGCAGGCCGGCGTCGTCGTCGCGCAGGGCGAGTTCGTCGAGGGCCCAGGCCCAGTTGGAGCCCGAGGCGGCGTACCTGCGGAGCAGATCGAGGGCGTCCCGCCTGCCGTAGGAGGCGAGGTGGCCGAGGACGGCCAGGGACAGGCCCGTGCGGCTCTCCTCGGTGTCGAAGGCGTCCTCGACGTCGAAGAGGTGCGCCTCGATCTCGTCGAGGTCGCCGCCCAGGTCGAGGTAGAGACGGGCGTAGTAGAGGGAGCGGTTCTCCACCTGCCAGTCGTGGCGCGGATCGCGCAGCACGCAGTGGTGCAGTGCCGCGAGCGCCTCGGAGCGGGGGGCGGTGAGCGCGTGCAGTGTGCCGTCGCCGCGGCCCCGCTGGAGCAGGCCGAGCAGCGTGCCGCTGGGCGCTATGAACGGATCGAACATGGGAAACAGCCTCACATCAAGCGTCGACGCAACCGGGGACCTGCATTACCTGGCCGCGTGACAACACGTCGGGGCGCCCGCCGTTTCCTGCTTGCTGTAAGCCATCTTCCTCTGCCTCTCGTCGGTGGCCCATGCGGACCGCATCACGGCCCGCGCGGTGCGGCAACACCTGCCCAGCCATCGCGTCCGTGAATCACGTCGTCATGATGACTCGGCAGCTCAGCCTGCCGCGACCGAAATTTCCGGCGGCCCCGTACCGCCTCCCCCGTGGTCGTTGATTTACCTGGTCAGGAACTGTGCTCCGCCCCCTCAGGAACGCCGGCTCATTGCACGCCGAACAGCTCCAGAAGCTCCGCCTTGGCGAACATGCGGGCGGTGTCGACGGCCGAGGGGGTGCCTGCGGCCGGGTCGGCGCCGGCCTCCAGAAGCGCCTTGATGACGTCCGTCTCCCCCTTGAAGACCGCCCCGGCGAGGGGGGTCTGGCCGCGGTCGTTGATCCGGTCCGCGTCGGCTCCGCGGGCCAGCAGCGCCCGGACCGCCTCGGCGTGGCCGTGGTAGGCGGCGAGCATAAGGAGCGAGTCGCCGCGGTCGTTGGTGAGGTTGGCCGGCACGCCCTCGTCGACGTAGGCCACGAGCTCCTCGGTCTGTCCCCGGCGGGCAAGATCGAAGATCTTGGTCGCCAGTTCCACGACCTCGGGGTCGGGGACTTCGGTCATCGGCCGGACCGCCTCTCGTTGCAGCCGTTCAGGTGAATCGCCAGCGTACTGGCTCGCCGGACACATGGCGGGACCCGCCGGAGGCAACGATCACGGCGGGATCCGTTCGCCGCAACTCTTCTGCTCGCCCGGCTGGCCGGGGACTCCGCCAGACGGGGGAAATTCTCAGAATTTCACCCAATTGCACCTTTTATCGTATGGATACATCCTGTGAGCCTGGAAGTACTCATGGTGACTGTCCCCCGCGAACCAGGAGAACAGAAATGATCCTGTCCATCTCAGGCGTGGTCCTGCTCGGCATCATCGTCTTCCTCTTCTTCCGCAAGGACGGGCTCAAGGCGTCGCACGGCGTCGTCTGCGCCCTGTTCGGCTTCTACCTGGCGAGTACGGCCCTCGCCCCGAGCATCAAGGCAGGCGGCGAGAGCCTGGCCAGCCTCCTCGGCGGCATCAAGTTCTGACGCCGCCCTCCCCCCGCCGTCCGTCCCTTCCGTACGCACTCCAGGAGACAGCAGTGGCCCGGCGCCCCCTTCCCCGCATCCTGAGCACAGGCAGCGCGCAGATCGCCCGGAGCCGGGAGCTGGCCCGGACGGCGGCAGACAGCGCCACCGACATCCTCCACCCACTGATCACGGTCACCCGCGGTCTGCGCCGGCTGGCCTCGGCCGGGCGGCGCAAGTGGGCCGAGACCCCCAAGGACAGGCGCGGACCGCTGCTGTTCCTGGTGGCCTCGGTGATCCTGGTCGTGGCGCTCGTACCGTACGGTCCGCTGCTCGCCGTCGTCACGCTGATGGCGGCAGCCGCCTGGCAGGGCCGGGACCGCACCCCACCGGCTCCCGACGGCCCCGACGAGTCGCAGACCCAGCGGCTCCAGGCGCTGTACGAGGCCCTGGTGCCGTACTTCTCCACGGCGGAGGACCCTTCTCCCCTCTACGCCCACGGCGGCGAGTGGGAGAAGGCCTTCCCGTCGTACGAGTTCGACGGCCCGGGCCGGATCACCGAGCTGGAGATCCGTTACCCGGCGTACTTCCCGGACGGCGAGGCCGAGGCACGCGCGCGTGTCGAGCATCTCCTCGCGGCCAAGTCCGGCCGGGGCCGCGAGTACCGCTTCGCCTGGGACGAGGAGGGCAACGCGCTCACCGTGTCGGTGCTCGCCCCGCTCCCCACCGACCTCGCCGCCCAGCGCTTCGTGACCGCACCCGGCGAGACCGTCCTCGGCTTCACGGATCCCTCCCAGGTCCACCGCACGCTTCCCCTCACCCACGGCGAGGAGCGGCGCGACGTCCCGCCGGTCGTATGGCGCACCGGCGTCCGCTCCACCGAACCGCACCTCCTGGCGGTCGGCCAGCCCGGCACCGGCACCTCCACCCTGCTGCGCTCGATCGCCCTCCAGGCCCTCCGGTACGGCGACGTCCTGGTCATCGACGGCGGCGGCACCGGCGAGTACGCCTGCCTGACCGGCCGGGACGGCGTACTGGGCGTCGAGGTCGGGCTCGCCGGGGCGCTGGCCAGCCTGGAGTGGGCGGCGCACGAGACCGAGCGCCGCCTGATCGCCGCCAACCGCGCCCGTCAGGAAGGCCACCCCCCGCCGGACGACACCAGGCGTCCCCTGTGGATCCTGCTCGACCGTCCCACGGCGTTCACCCACCTCGCCGACGCGGACGGCCGCAAGGACCCGCAGGCCCTCCTCCAGATTCCCCTGCGACACGGCCGCGCGGCCCAGGTGACGGTGGTGGTGGCCGAACAGTTCGACAGCCTCGACACCCTGAGCGACGCGCTACGGCAGCACACCCGCGCGCGGGTCGTGCTCGGGCCCGCCCCGGCCGGGCAGCTGGAGGCGGTCCTCGGCGTACGCCCGCACACGAGCCCCGCCGAGCACGTTCCACCGGGGCGCGGGTACGCCCGGCTGGGCACCGGCCCGGCACACCGACTGCAGGTGCCGGCCACTCCCGACCCGTACGACGACGCCACCAGCGACGCGCACCGGCAGGCGGTACTGGACCTGCTGCCGCCCCGGACGACCCCGGCGGACGGCGAGAAGCTGCCGGTGCCGGCGGAGGCCGTGGCGGCCGAGAGCTCCTAGACATCCCACTGCACGAGGTCTGACGCCGACGGGCCGCAGGCGGGTGGTCCCCCACCCGCCCGCGGCCCGTCAGGCGACGAAGGTACGGGGGCTCTCGCCCCCCGCGGTGCCCCCGCTCTCCACGATCCGGGCCGCCGCGGCCAGTCGCGCCGCCGCCTCCTCCGCGACCGCGCCCCCCACGGTGAACGGCAGCCGCACATACCCCTCGAAGGCGCCGTCGACGCCGAACCGGGGCCCGGACGGCACCCGTACCCCGACGCGCTCCCCCGCCTCGGCCAGCCGGGACCCGGACAGGCCGCCGGCCCGCACCCACAGGGTCAGCCCGCCCTTGGGCACGGTGAACTCCCACTCCGGCAGCTCCCGGCGCACCGCCGCCACCAGTGCGTCCCGGTTGCCCCTGGCCTGTTCGCGGCGCAGTTCCACGGCCTGCTCCCAGCCTCCCGTGCTGAACAGCCAGTTCACGGCCAGCTGCTCCAGGACGGGCGTGCCGAGGTCGGCGTAGGCGCGGGCCGCGACCAGGCTGCGGATGACGTCGGGGGCGGCCCGGACCCAGCCGATGCGCATGCCGGCCCAGAACGCCTTGCTCGCCGAGCCCACGGTGATCACCGTCGACCCCGCCGGGTCGAACCCGCACACCGGACGGGGCATCTCGACGTCGTCGTCGAGCCACAGCTCGGTCATCGTCTCGTCGGCGACCAGCACGGTCCCCGCCGACCGGGCCGCCTCGACGAGCCGGCGCCGCTGGTCCTCGTCGGCGAGCGCGCCGGTCGGGTTGTGGAAGTCGGCGACCACATAGGCGATGCGCGGGGCGGCCTCCCGCAGGACCTGCCGCCAGCGGTCCATGTCCCACCCGGCGAGCCCCTCGGCCATCGCCACGGGCACCAGCCGGGCGCCCGCCTCCCGCATCAGCTGGAGGATGTTGGCGTACGAGGGTGATTCGACGGCGATGCGCTCGCCGCGGCCGCCGAAGAGATGACAGATCGCGTCGATGGCGCCCATCGCGCCCGTGGTGACCATGATCTGCTCGGGCATGGTCGGGATCCCACGCCGGGTGTACCGCTCGGCGATCATCGCGCGCAGGGCGGGCAGACCGGCCGGGTAGTCACCGTGCGTGTGGGCGTACGGGGGCAGTTCCTCCAGCGCGCCCTGGACGGCCCGGGTGAGCCACGGTTCCGGGGCGGGGAGGGCCGCGCAGCCGAGGTCGATCACCGAGCCGAGGGCCTCGGGCGGCAGAGGTTCCAGTCCGCGCGCGGGCACCGGGTTTCCGGCGGGGACGGCCGTCCAGCTCCCGGCGCCCCGCCGGGACTCCAGGAACCCCTCCGCGCGCAGCGCCTCGTAGGCGGCGGCGACGGTCGTACGGCTGACGGACAGGGCGAGGGCCAGTTCGCGTTCGGCGGGGAGCCGTGCGGCGACGGGGACCCGCCCTTCCAGGACGAGCAGCCGGACGCCGTCGGCGAGCGCACGGTAGGCGGGCGGACGCCGGGTTCCGGGGCCGGCGGGCCGGTCCTGCTGGGACGTGAGCAGCCGCGCGAGCTGGGCGGCCCCCACCGCGGAGGTCCACTGCGCCATGGATATCAGTCCACCTTCCCGGGATTGGCCATGGATGGCCGTACCTTCCACGCCACAGAGTGACATGCTCAAGGCCACTACCACCACCAGGGGTCCACTTGTCCGAGCCGCCTTCACCGCCCGTCCCGCCGAACGGCGGCCTCCCCCGTCGCCTCACCCAGCTCTACGCCGGCCTCGCGCTCTACGGCGCCAGCTCCGCCCTCCTGGTGCGGTCGGGCCTCGGGCTGGAGCCCTGGAACGTGCTCCACCAAGGGCTCGCCGAGCTGAGCGGCCTGTCCATCGGGGTCGTGTCGATCATCGTGGGAGCCGCCGTACTGCTGCTGTGGATCCCGCTGCGCCAGCGTCCGGGTCTCGGCACCGTCTCCAACGTCTTCGTGGTCGGTCTCGCGATGGACGGCACGCTCGCCCTGCTGCCCGAGGCGCACGGTCTGGCCGTGCGGGTGCCGCTGCTGATGGCCGGCATCCTCCTCAACGGCGCGGCCACCGGCCTCTATATAGCGGCGTCCTTCGGACCGGGTCCGCGCGACGGACTGATGACGGGGCTGCACCGGCGCACCGGCCGGTCGATCCGCCTGATGCGAACGGCGGTCGAGATCACGGTCGTGGCGACCGGCTTCGCCCTCGGGGGCACGATCGGCGTCGGCACGGTGCTGTACGCGCTGTCGATCGGACCGCTCGCTCAGCTCTTCCTGCGGGTGTTCGCCGTGCCGCCGGCATCCGGCGGCAGCACGGTCGTTGCCACCGGGTCACCGCGGGGGGCGATACTGCGTCCGTGAGCACCCCCGTACGCCACCCGTACCTCGACCATTTGGGACCGATCCCGTTCGCGCACCGCGGCGGCGCCGCCGACGGTCTGGAGAACACCGTGGCGCAGTTCCGACGCGCGGTCGAGGCGGGCTACCGCTACATCGAGACGGACGTGCACGCCACGCGGGACGGCAGACTCGCCGCCTTCCACGACGCGACGCTGGACCGGCTGACCGACGGCGCGGGCCGCATCGCCGACCTGCCGTGGGCGGCGGTACGGGAAGCCCGTGTGGGCGGCAAGGAGCCGGTCCCGCTGTTCGAGGAACTCCTGGAGACCTTCCCCGAGGTCCGGTGGAACATCGACATCAAGGCCGAACCGGCGCTCCACCCGCTCCTGAACCTCATCGGGCGAGCCGACGCCTGGGACCGGGTCTGCGTCGGCTCCTTCTCCGAGGCCCGCGTCCTGCGCGCCCAGCGGCTGGCGGGCCCGCGCCTGGCGACGTCGTACGGCACCCGGGGGGTGCTCAATCTGCGGCTGCGGTCCTGGGGGGTGCCCGCGGCGCTGCGCCGCTCGGCCGTGGCCGCACAGGTTCCGGAGGCCCAGTCGGGCATCCAGGTCGTGGACCACCGCTTCGTGCGTTCCGCCCACGCGCGCGGGCTCAAGGTGCACGTGTGGACGATCAACGATGCCGATCGGATGCACCGGCTCCTGGACCTCGGGGTGGATGGCATCATGACCGATCACATCGACATGTTGCGCAAGGTCATGGAGGACCGGGGCGTCTGGGTCTGACCCCGGTCGCCCCTTGGTCCGCTCAACGCGCGCGACGTCCCGGGCGGGGAAGCGAGGGCGCGGGTGGACACGGAATCCGTGCGGACGGAGGCGGCCGACGACGCCGCCGGGCGACGGCGCGAGCAGCGCGGCTGGTACTTCTACGACTGGGCGTGCTCGGTCTACTCGACGAGCGTCCTCACCGTGTTCCTGGGCCCGTATCTGACGTCGGTCGCCGAGGAGGCCTCCGACGCCGGCGGCTATGTGCATCCGCTCGGCATCCCGGTCCGCGCGGGCTCCTTCTTCGCCTACTCGGTGTCCCTGTCGGTGATCGCGGCCGTCCTGGTGATGCCGCTGGTGGGCGCCGCCGCCGACCGCACCGGCCGCAAGAAGCCGTTCCTCGCGGCCGCCGCCTACACGGGGGCCGCCGCCACGACGGGCATGTTCTTCCTGTCCGGCGACCGCTACCTGCTGGGCGGCGTGCTGCTCGTGGTGGCGAACGCGGCCCAGTCCGTCGCGATGATGCTCTACAACTCCTACCTGCCCCAGATCGCCCCGCCCGAGGAACGCGACGCGGTGTCCTCGCGCGGCTGGGCCTTCGGCTACGCGGCGGGCTCCCTGGTCCTGGTCGTCAACCTGGTCCTCTACCTGGCCCACGACTCCTTCGGCGTCTCGGAGTCCACGGCCGTACGGATCTGTCTGGCCTCGGCCGGCCTGTGGTGGGGCGGCTTCGCCCTGATCCCGCTGCTGCGGCTGCGCGACCGCCCGCCGGCGGTCACAGCCGCAGGGCGCGAGGCGAGCACCCCGGGCCTGCGCCAGTTGGTGGCGACCTACCGGGACATGCGGCGCCACCCGCTGACCCTCGCCTTCCTGCTGGCCTATCTGGTCTACAACGACGGCATCCAGACGGTGATCTCCCAGGCCTCGGTCTACGGCTCCGAGGAACTCGGCCTCAGCCAGTCCACCCTGATCGGCGCCATCCTGCTGGTGCAGGTCCTGGCCGTCGCGGGCGCCCTGACGATGGGCCGGCTGTCCCGCAGGTACGGCGCGAAACGCACGATCCTCGGCTCACTGGTGGCCTGGACGCTCACCCTGGCCGTCGGCTACTTCCTGCCGTCCGGCGCGCCGGTGGGCTTCTTCGTGCTGGCGGCGGCGATCGGACTGGTCCTCGGCGGCAGCCAGGCCCTGTCACGCTCCCTCTTCTCCCACCTCGTCCCGCCCGGCAAGGAGGCCGAGTACTTCTCGGCGTACGAGGTGAGCGACCGGGGGATGAGCTGGCTCGGGCCGCTGGTGTTCGGGATCACCTACCAGGTGACCGGAAGCTATCGGGACGCGATCATCTCGCTGGTGATCTTCTTCGTCCTCGGTTTCCTGCTGCTCGCACGGGTCCCGGTCCGGCAGGCGATCGCCGACGCGGGCAATCCCGTACCCGAAAGGATTTAGCGCTCAAGGCGAAAGGGCGGTAGTGTACGCGTTTGGCCTGCCAGGCGTACCGTTACTGCGTGTCAAAGATGCCGAAACGCCGGGTGACATCTCCTTTCAGATGTGACAAACCGGGCGCCGGTGGGTACTGCACTGGTTGACAAGGCTGCGGCTACGACGGCGACGCACGACCCGGAACGGGACTCCGAACGGGAATCTTTACCGCCGACCGGACGTTGACCGGATGACGACGACAGCGACACCTGTCCTGTGGGCGACAAGCCCGGGAGGCACGATTCATGAGTGAGCGAGCTCTTCGCGGCACGCGCCTCGTGGTGACCAGCTACGAGACGGACCGCGGCATCGACCTGGCCCCGCGCCAGGCCGTGGAGTACGCATGCGAGAAGGGGCACCGCTTTGAAATGCCCTTCTCGGTGGAGGCGGAGATCCCGCCGGAGTGGGAGTGCAAGGTCTGCGGAGCGCCTGCGCTTCTCGTGGACGGCGACGGCCCTGAGGAGAAGAAGGCCAAGCCCGCGCGTACGCACTGGGACATGCTGATGGAGCGGCGAACCCGCGAGGAACTCGAAGAGGTCCTTGAGGAACGGCTGGCCGTTCTGCGATCCGGGGCGATGAACCTCGCGGTTCATCCCCGGGACAGCCGCAAGTCCGCGTAGTTCCGCGGAGCTGGGGCTGGTCTACAGCGCACGACATATGACCGCGGGCGCCGTACGTGAAGTCACGTACGGCGCCCGCGGTCTTTTGCTGCGTTCTCCTGCGGCTTCGGGGGCGGCGCCGCCGGGGCTTCGGGGCTGCGCCGCCGGACCGCCGAGCTCACGGAGTCAGCGGAGGACGGTGTTCCCGCTCGCCCTCGCCGCGCTCGTCGTGCCTGATCACCTCGCCCTGGACCACCTTTCCGTCCGGGCGGTGCATACGGGCCTGCTGGAAGGCGTCGCCGAGGGTGCCGGGAGTCGCCGCGCGGAGCTTGCGGTCGACCGTGCGCTCCGCATAGCGGCCGACGGCCTTCTGGACCGGCGGCAAAAGCAGCAGCAGGCCCAGCGCGTCGGAGGCCAGGCCCGGGATCATCAGGAGGAGGCCGCCGAGCATCATCAGTCCGTTGCCCCCGCCCGAGGAGGGGGGTGTGCCGCGCTGGAGCGCCTCGTTGAGGTTCTGGAAGGCGCGCCGGCCCGCCCGCTTGATGACCACCGAGCCGAGCAGGAACCCGGCGAGCAGGAGCAGGAAGACGACGAACCCGCTGGTCGCTCCCGCGACCACGGTCAGCAGCCAGATCTCCAGCACCAGCCACGCGGCGAGCCCCAGCGGCAGGAACGTCCGCAGACGGGAGCGCCGGGGCCGGGCATTGGGGTGGGCGGGGGTCTGAGCGCCAGTCGTCATGCACCCAGTGTGCCTGGCCCCGGCTCAGCGCGGCATAAGGGGCCGGTCAGCGGCTCCTGTGCGAGCCCGCCGAGGGGCCGGCCGGACTTACGAGGGCTGCTGCGGAGAGGGAGCGGACGGGGAAGGGGAGGACTGCGGCTTCTCCTGCGTGCCCGTCCGGCCCGCGATCTTGCCGACGCGCTCCCCCACGCCCCAGGCGGTGACCCGCCACAGGGCCTCCACGAGGATGTCGCGGCTCATCTTGGAGTCGCCCAGCTCGCGCTCGACGAAGGTGATGGGGACCTCGACGACGTGGTAGCCGGCCTTGACCGCCCGGCGGGCGAGGTCGACCTGGAAGCAGTAGCCCTGGGAGGCGACCTCGTCGAGGCCGAGGCCTTCGAGGGTCTCGCGCCGGAAGGCGCGGTAGCCGCCGGTGATGTCGCGCAGCGGGAGGTCCAGCGCAAGGCGCGAGTAGAGGCTGCCGCCGCGGGAGATCATCTCGCGGGACCGGGGCCAGTTCACGACCCGGCCGCCCGGTACCCAGCGGGAGCCCAGCACGAGGTCGGCGCCCTTCAGTGCGGTGAGCAGGCGGGGCAGTTCCTCGGGCTGGTGCGAGCCGTCGGCGTCCATCTCGACCAGGACGCCGTAGCCGTGCTCCATGCCCCAGTGGAAGCCCGCGAGGTAGGCGGCGCCGAGGCCCTCCTTGCCCTTGCGGTGCAGCACCTGGACGTGGTCGTCCGTGGCGGCCAGTTCGTCGGCGAGTTTGCCGGTGCCGTCGGGGCTGTTGTCGTCGGCCACCAGGACGTGCGCCTCGGGGACGGCCTTCCGCACCCGGCCGACGATGCTCTTGATGTTCTCCGCCTCGTTGAAGGTCGGAATGATCACCAACGCCGTGCCGAGCGGACCGAACTTCCTCCCCCGGTCCTGTGCCGCGCGGTTCGCGTCGCCGTCGTTCACTGCTGCCCCTTCGTGTCCGTACGCAGGGGACCACCATAGTGGCCGCCGCCTGCGGTGACGTGACCGGCCGTTTGTATGGTGGTGTCGTTTCCACAAAAGCGGGGTAAGAGTGCGCTTTTGGGCTTGTATGCCCAAGCGTACTGCCTGGGGAAGTGCCCCCGCGGTCCTGCGGATGGGGGCCCGGCGCCCTTCGGGCCGACCTGGGACCCGCCGGCTGCGGGTCGACCTGAAGCCGTTGTCTACTGAGCGTCCGGGCCCCACCCGGGTCACACCTCCCCGACCGGCCGGAACGTTCCCTCGCCCTGGTGCGGCGCTGAGCCTGGCTCCCAGTGGCGGTGCGCCGGTGCGGCACACCGTCCCTGACCCAGCGGCGCACCGGCGAGTGCGCGGACGTTCCCCGGCGGGGCGTCCGGTGGTGGACCCGGCCGAACCTACCGGCCCCCCGCGGTCGGCTGTCAACAGCCGTTCGACCTGCGACTCTTCGGGTAACGCGCTGGTCAGCGGGCGGTCGGCGACTCTCGCGGGACGCCGCGCGGACGGGTGATCTTCCGTGCCGCGCAGCGGCGGATCACTCGCCCGGCCCTACGAACACCGGCCATCGTGCGCGGGCTACGGGCAGCTCCGTGCCGGTCACTCGCCCGGCCGTACGAACACCGACTGTCCGCCGACCACCGTGCGCAGGCACACGGGCAGCTCCGTGCCGGGTGTCAGGTCGGGCAGGCCGGGGGTGCCGGAGCGAGGGTCGGTGGACCAGCGGGCGACCCGGTCGTCGGGGGCCTGGACGACGAGCGCGCCGGTGCTCCAGACGGCGTAGTCGGCGGGTGCGCCCGGCACCAGGACGCCCGCGTCGTCGCGGCCGACCGCCCGCCAGCCGCCACGCGTGTGGGCGGTGAAGGCGGCGCGTACGGAGATCCGGTGCTCGGGGGTGCGGTGGAAGGCGGCGGCGCGAACCGTGCCCCACGGGTCGAGGGGGGTAACCGGGCTGTCGGAACCGAAGGCGAGCGGGACACCGGAGCGCAGCAGGGCCGCGAAGGGGTTCAGGGTGCGGGCCCGCTCGGCGCCCAGGCGCTGGGCGTACATGCCGTCCTCGCCGCCCCACAGGGCGTCGAAGGCGGGCTGGACGGAGGCGGTGAGGCCCAGTTCGGCGAAGGCGGCGATCGTCTCGGGGGTGAGCATCTCGGCGTGCTCGACGCGGTGCCGGGCGGCACGGACCCGGGCCAGGCCGACCTTGTCCGCCGCCGCGCGCACTCCCTCGACGACGGCGGTGACGGCGGCGTCGCCGATCGCGTGGAAGCCTGCCTGGAGACCCGCCTCGGTGCAGGCCGTGACGTGCGCGGCGACGGCGACGGCGTCCAGGTAGGCGGTGCCGGTGTGAGCGGCGTCGGTGTACGGGTCGTGCAGGCAGGCGGTGTGCGAGCCGAGGGCTCCGTCGGCGAACAGATCCCCGGCGGCGCCGAGGGCGCCCAGTTCGCGGGCCTTGTCGACGTCCTGTTCCGCCCAGTAGCCGACGACCCGCGGGCCGGGTTCCTCGGCGGCCAGCCGCAGCAGGGCGGTGAAGTCGTCCTCCGAGGAGATCTCGGGGCCGGCGCATTCGTGGACCGAGCCGATGCCGAGCGAGGCGGCGTGCGCGAGGGCGGCCCGCTGGGCCTCGGCGCGCTGGGCGGGCGTCACGGCTGCGAACGCGGCGGCGCGGACGGCGTGGTGGGCGCCGGCGGTGAGCGGGGCGTCGAACGGCCCGTCCGCCGCGCCGAGGCCGGGGGCAAGATCGAGCAGGGCGGTGGTGACGACCGCCGAGTGGACGTCGATGCGGGACAGGTAGAGGGGCCGTCCGCCGGTGACCTCGTCCAGTTCCGCGACGGTCGGGGGACGGCCGCCGGGCCAGCGCGAGGCGTCCCAGCCGTGACCGAGCAGGACCTTGTCCTGCGGTCGGGCCGCGGCGAAGTCCCGGACCCGGGCGAGGGCCGCCTCCAGGTCGGGCGCGGCCGACAGGTCGAGTCCGGTCAGGGCGAGGCCCGTGGACGTCGTGTGGACGTGGGCGTCGGTGAACGCGGGGGTGACGAGGGCGCCGTCCAGGTCGACCACCTCGTCGACACCGTCCGCGAAGGCGTCGGCCGCGCCCTCGGAGCCGACCCAGGCGACCTGGCCGCGCTCGACGACCATCGCGGTCGCGAACGGGTCGGCGGGGCTGTGGACCTCTCCTCGGCGGAGCAGGACGGTCTTCGGGTCGGGCGTGCGCTCACTCATGGACACCAGTTTCGCGCCTCGCCGGGGCCGGCCGGCACCTCGGAGCCGACCCAGGCGACCTGGCCGCGCTCGACGACCATCGCGGTCGCGAACGGGTCGGCGGGGCTGTGGACCTCTCCTCGGCGGAGCAGGACGG
>NZ_JARGEF010000260.1:0-10831 GCF_033794725.1 Streptomyces sp. ID05-39B
GACGACGTGCACGGTCGTCGGGGGCCCTTCGCCCCGCCCGCCGACGGAGCGGTACCGCCGCCGCCGATCTCCCCGGAGGGACCCGGACAGGTGGCGCCGTACGGCTATCCCGGCGGCTATGGCGTCCCGGGTCACGGCGGAACCCCCAGCTACGGCGGCGTCCCCGGCTACTACGGGTGGGCCGCCCCGCAGCAAGGCCCGAGCAACGGCATGGGGATGGCGGCCATGGTCCTCGGCATCGTGGCAGCCGTGGGCTTCTGCCTCTGGCCGGTCGCGATCATCACCGGCGTGCTCGCCCTCATCTTCGGAGTGATAGGCCGGAGCAAGGCCAACCGGGGCGAGGCCACCAACCCGGGTCAGGCCCTGGCCGGCATCATCTGCGGGTCCGCCGGGACCGTCCTCGGCGTGGGCCTGGCCGTACTGATCATTGTGGCGCCGTAGGGTCCACCCGCCCCGCTTCCTCACCCGCCCGCTTCCTCACCCGGCGCGCAGCAGTCGCCTGGCCTCCATCAGCGCGAAGCCCAGCAGGTTGGGGCCTCTCCAGCGCTCCGGGTCCGTCGCCGCGTCGTCGTCCGCGGTGAGGCCGATGCCCCAGATCCGGTCGACCGGGCTCGCCTCCACCAGCACACGCTCACCGGTCCCCAGCAGGTACTGCCGCAGCCCGGGGTCCGCGCCGAACTTGTGGACGCTGCCCTCGACCACGATCCGGAACCGCTCCCGCTCCCAGACCCCCTCGTCGAAGCCGCGCACCAGACGCCCGGCCTTCTTCGCCTCGGAGGGATGACCGGCGGCCAGCGCCCGCCGCTCCGCCTCCGCGTCCCCGAACAGGCGTGCCTTGCCGGCCATCATCCAGTGCTCGGCCGTCGCGAACCGGACGCCGTCCACGGTGAACGGGGACGGCCACCACTGGCTCAGGCAGCTCGGGCCGACCTGTCCGTCCGGCCTCGGACGGTGGCCCCAGAAGTGCAGATACTTGATTCGCGCCCCCGACCGGACCTCCCTGAGCAGGGCTTCCCGGGAATCGATCTTCTCCATGCATTCCACTGTGGCACGCACCACTGACAGCGTGTCTGTCCTTTTCCTGGCCAACTCGACACCTGGTCGACAGATTCCGTCGCGTAACCAAAAGGCAACAACGGAATCACTTGTTGGAGTCCCATTGCTCTGTCAGGATCGGCACTCAAATCAGGCTGGAGCTACGCCACCCGCCCCCGTGGACAGTGGGGCGAAGGCGGAGGAGAGCGACATGCAGAACCCGGGAAGCACCACCCCGGACCGAGTCGGCCGGTTTCCCGCACAGGCACGTTTCGCGGACGGCGCCCAGTACATCGCGGGCCGCCTCCGCAAGGGCACGTCCGGGCGGACGCACGCCGTGACCGACCCGGCCACCGGCGAGGAGGTCCTCACCTACGAACTCGCCGGGGCGGACGACGTCGACGCGGCCGTGGCCGCGGCGCGGGCCGCCTTCCCGGCCTGGGCGGGCGCCACCCCCGGCGAGCGCTCCGACGCCCTGCACCGTTTCGCCGCCGTCCTCGCCGAACGCGCCGAGGACTTCGCCCGTGCCGAGTCCCTCCAGTGCGGCAAGCCGCTGAAGCTGACCCGCGAGTTCGACGTTCCCGGCACCATCGACAACACCGCCTTCTTCGCGGGGGCCGCCCGGCACCTCCAGGGCCAGTCGGCCGGGGAGTACTCCGGCGACCACACCTCCTACGTACGGCGCGAACCCCTCGGCGTCGTCGGATCCATCGCCCCCTGGAACTACCCCCTCCAGATGGCCGCCTGGAAGATCCTCCCGGCGATCGCCGCGGGCAACACCATCGTGCTCAAGCCCGCCGAACTCACCCCCCTCACCTCGCTGCTCTTCGCCCAGGCGGCCACCGAGGCGGGCATCCCCGACGGTGTGATCAACATCGTCACCGGGACCGGGCGGGAAGCGGGCGAGCACCTCGTCGGCCATCCCGACGTCGTCATGACCTCCTTCACCGGGTCCACCGCCGTGGGCCGGCGGGTCGCGGAGATCGCCACCGCCACCGTGAAGCGGCTCCACCTGGAACTGGGCGGCAAGGCGCCCTTCCTCGTCTTCGACGACGCCGACCTGGACGCCGCCGTGCAGGGCGCGGTCGCCGGCTCCCTCATCAACACCGGGCAGGACTGCACCGCCGCCACGCGCGCGTACGTGCAGCGGCCCCTCTACGAGGCGTTCGTCGAGCGGACGGCCGCCCTGATGGAGACCGTCCGGCTCGGGGACCCCTTCGCCCCCGGCACCGACCTCGGGCCGCTGATCTCGCACGTCCACCGCGACCGGGTCGCCGCCTTCGTCGACCGGGCGCGTGCCTACGCGCGCGTGGTGACCGGCGGCGAGGCCCCGCGGGGGGATCTCGAGAACGGCGCGTACTACCTGCCCACCCTGGTCGCGGGCGCCGCGCAGGACAGCGAGATCGTCCAGTCCGAGATCTTCGGGCCGGTCCTCGTGGTCCTCCCCTTCGACAGCGACGACGAAGGGATCGCGCTCGCCAACGACACCCCGTACGGGCTGGCCGCCTCCGCGTGGAGCCGGGACGTCTACCGGGCGAACCGGGCGACACGCGAGATCAGGGCCGGGTGCGTGTGGGTCAACGACCACATCCCGATCATCAGCGAGATGCCCCACGGCGGATACAAGGCGTCCGGCTTCGGCAAGGACATGTCCGCGTACTCGTTCGAGGAGTACACCCAGATCAAGCACGTCATGTTCGACAACACCGCGGTCGTCCGCAAGGAGTGGCACCGCACCGTCTTCGGGGACCGTTAGTCACGAATGAGGCCACCGACCAGGCCGAACCCTCCCGGAAGGGCACCACGCGCATGGAGCAGTACGAGCCAGACCGCCTGACCCCGCCCCAAGCGGCCGCGATGCGGCGCAGTCTGCGCAACGGCAGGGCGGCCATGACCCGCAGGTCGCTGCTGCGCGCCTCGGCGGGCGGCGCCCTGACCCTGGGTGGTCTCGGGGCGCTGAGTGCCTGCGGGATCCCCGCGGCCGGCAAGACCGAGGGCGGCACGTCCGCCGAGGACCACTCGGCGAAGGAGAAGACCGTCAGCTTCTCCAACTGGACCGAGTACATGGACGTCGACGAGGCGGGCAAGCGCCACCCGACGCTCGATACGTTCACGGAGCGGACCGGCATCAAGGTCAAGTACTCCGAGGACATCAACGACAACAACGAGTTCTTCGGCAAGATCAAGCCGCAGCTCGCCGCGGGCCAGGAGACCGGCCGCGACATCGTCGTCCTCACCGACTGGCTCGCCGCCCGGCTCATCCGGCTCGGCTGGGTCCAGAAACTGGACGCGTCCAACCTGCCGCACGCGTACGCCAACCTGTCGGGCCAGTTCCGCAGCCCCGACTGGGATCCCGGACGGGCGTACTCCTACCCCTGGCAGGGCATCTCCACGGTCATCGCCTACAACAAGAAGGCGCTCGACGGCGTCGAGGTGAAGTCGGTCTCCGACCTGCTCGACAACCCCAAACTCAAGGGCCGCGTCGGCTTCCTCACCGAGATGCGCGACAGCGTCGGCATGACGCTGCTGGACATGGGCAAGGACCCCGGGAAGTTCACCGGCGACGACTACGCGGCGGCGATAGCCAGGCTGCAGAAGGGCGTCGACAGCGGGCAGATCCGCCGCTTCACCGGCAACGACTACACGTCGGACATCACCAGCGGCGACTTCGCCGCCTGCATCGCCTGGGCCGGTGACGTCGTCCAGCTCAAGGCCGACAGCCCGGACATCGACTTCCTGATCCCGGACAGCGGTTACATGACGTCCAGCGACAACATGCTGATTCTCAACAAGGCACGTCACAAGACGAACGCCGAGCGGCTCATCGACTACTACTACGAGCCGACGCCGGCCGCCCAGCTCGCCGCCTACATCAACTACGTCTGTCCCGTCGACGGAGTGAAGGACGCGCTGGCGAAGATCGACGAGGATGCGGCGAACAACCCGCTGATCATCCCCGACAAGGCCATGCAGGCCAAGTCCCACGCCTTCCGCTCACTGAGCGCGAAGGAAGAGACGGCCTTTGAAGCGCAGTTCGCGAAGCTCACTGGGGCGTGACGAGATGAAGACGACGACCGACGCCGGCGGCGATGTCCGCCTCTCCGGGATCAGCAAGACCTACGGCTCCTTCACCGCCGTCCACCCGCTCGACCTGACCGTCCCGCAGGGCTCCTTCTTCGCCCTGCTCGGCGCCTCGGGCTGCGGCAAGACCACCACCCTGCGCATGATCGCCGGCCTGGAGGAACCCACGTCCGGGACCGTCCACCTCGGCGACCAGGACGTCACGGCCCTCCCGCCCTACAAGCGGCCCGTGAACACCGTCTTCCAGTCCTACGCCCTCTTCCCGCACCTCGACATCTTCGAGAACGTCGCCTTCGGCCTGCGCCGGCGCGGCATCAAGGGTGTGAAACAGCAGGTCGGGGACATGCTGGACCTCGTCCAGCTCGGCGAGCAGGCCCGCAAGAAGCCGCACCAGCTCTCCGGGGGCCAGCAGCAGCGCGTCGCGGTGGCCCGCGCCCTGATCAACCACCCCAAGGTGCTCCTGCTCGACGAGCCCCTCGGCGCCCTCGACCTCAAGCTGCGCCGCCAGATGCAGCTGGAGCTCAAGCGCATCCAGACCGAGGTCGGCATCACCTTCGTGCACGTCACGCACGACCAGGAGGAGGCCATGACCATGGCCGACACGGTCGCCGTGATGAACGGAGGCCGTGTCGAGCAGCTCGGCTCGCCCGCCGACCTGTACGAGAACCCGCGCAGCACCTTCGTCGCGAATTTCCTCGGCACCTCCAACCTCATCGAGGCCGAGGTCGACTCCAGGAGCGGCGAGGACATCGTGCTGAAGGCGGGCGACGGCAAGCTCGTGCTGCCCGAGGCCCGCTGCGCGGCGCCGACGACGACCGGCGGCAAGGTGC
The DNA here is from genome assembly GCF_033794725.1 of Streptomyces sp. ID05-39B. Classification (NCBI taxonomy): domain Bacteria; kingdom Bacillati; phylum Actinomycetota; class Actinomycetes; order Kitasatosporales; family Streptomycetaceae; genus Streptomyces; species Streptomyces sp. ID05-39B. Next base: position 4,947 of record NZ_JARGEF010000260.1, read on the forward strand.
TCGTCGGCATCCGCCCCGAGAAGATCTCCCTCACCCACGCCGACGACGCGGGCGGGATCCCGGAGGGCCGCAACCGCATCACCGGCACGATCGCCGCCACGTCGTTCATCGGTGTCTCCACGCAGTACGTCGTCGACAGCGCCGTCTGCCCCGAGTTCGAGGTCTACGTCCAAAACGTCGACCGTGACACCCGGCTGGCCCCCGGCGCCGAGGTCGTCCTGCACTGGAGCCCCGCGCACACCTTCGGCTTCGACGCGGCACAGGACATGGACGCAGGGCTCGAAGAAGAGGCGGCGCTCTGATGGCGACCCTCACGGAGGCACCGCCGCCGCTCGCCGGGGCCGCCCCGCAGGCCGAGCCGCCCCGCAGACGGGGCCGCTGGACGCCGTACTGGCTGCTGCTGCCCGGCATGCTCTGGCTGCTGGTGTTCTTCGCGCTGCCGATGATCTACCAGGCCTCCACGTCCGTGCAGACCGGTTCCCTCGAAGAGGGCTACAAGGTCACCTGGCACTTCGCGACCTACTGGGACGCGCTGGCCGAGTACTGGCCGCAGTTCCTGCGCTCGGTCCTCTACGCCGCCGCCGCGACGGTCCTGTGCCTGGTGCTGGGCTACCCGCTCGCCTACCTGATCGCCTTCCGCGCGGGCCGCTGGCGCAACCTGATCATGGTCCTGGTGATCGCGCCGTTCTTCACCAGCTTCCTGATCCGCACCCTCGCCTGGAAGACGATCCTGTCGGACGGCGGGCCCGTCGTCGGCGCCCTCAACACGCTGCACGTGCTGGACGTGACCAGCTGGCTCGGCTGGACCGCGGGGGACCGGGTGCTGGCCACGCCACTGGCCGTGGTCTGCGGACTGACGTACAACTTCCTGCCGTTCATGATCCTGCCGCTCTACACCTCGCTGGAGCGCATCGACGGACGGCTGCACGAGGCGGCCGGCGACCTGTACGCCAGGCCCGTCACCACCTTCCGCAAGGTCACCTTCCCGCTGTCGATGCCGGGCGTGGTCTCCGGCACGCTGCTGACCTTCATCCCGGCGTCCGGCGACTACGTCAACGCCGAACTCCTCGGCTCCACCGACACCCGCATGATCGGAAACGTCATCCAGACGCAGTTCCTGCGGGTGCTGGACTATCCGACGGCCGCGGCCCTCTCCTTCATCCTGATGGCCGCGATCCTCTTCATGGTCACCTTCTACATCCGCAGGTCCGGGACGGAGGATCTGGTCTGAATGCCTCTCGTCAACTGGTTCAAGAGGAAATTCGTCGTCATCGCGGGGCTTCTGACGCTCGCCTATCTGCTGCTGCCCAACGTCGTCGTCACGGTGTTCTCCTTCAACAAACCGAAGGGCCGCTTCAACTACGCATGGCAGCAGTTCTCCACCGACGCCTGGAAGGACCCCTGCGGGGTCTCCGGACTGTGCGGCTCGCTCTCGCTCAGCCTCCAGATCGCGTTCTGGGCCACGCTCGGCGCGACCGCGCTCGGCACGATGATCGCCTTCGCGCTCGTCCGCTACCGCTTCCGCGCGCGGGGCGCCGTCAGCTCGCTGATCTTCCTGCCCATGGCCATGCCCGAGGTCGTCATGGCGGCCTCGCTGCTCACCCTGTTCCTCAACATGGGGGCGCAGCTCGGCTTCTGGACGATCCTCATCGCGCACATCATGTTCTGCCTCAGCTTCGTCGTGACGGCCGTCAAGGCACGCGTCATGTCGATGGACCCCCGGCTCGAACAGGCGGCCCAGGACCTGTACGCCGGCCCGCTCCAGACCTTCCTGCGGGTCACCCTGCCGATCGCCGCACCGGGAATCGCCGCGGGCGCGCTGCTCGCCTTCGCGCTCTCCTTCGACGATTTCATCATCACCAACTTCAACGCGGGCTCCACCGTCACCTTCCCCATGTTCGTCTGGGGCTCGGCACAGCGCGGAACGCCCGTCCAGATCAACGTCATCGGTACGGCCATGTTCCTCGTCGCCGTCCTGATCGTCGTGACCTCGATGGTCGTCAACAACCGCCGAAACAAGCAAAAGGCGTGAGCAAGCGCAAGCAAGCACCTGTAGGGAGTTGGAAATCATGGCCCCAAGCGCCATGAGCCGTGGCAGAGACAATCACTGGACGACGTCGCTCTCGGAGGCGCAGCCGGTTCCCTACTGGCTGGAGGATCCGGGAAAGCCCCACCCCGAGCCCGCGCTCACCGCCGCCACGACCTGCGACCTGCTGGTCGTGGGCGGCGGGTACAGCGGACTGTGGACCGCGCTGATCGCCAAGGAGCGCGAGCCGCAGCGGGACGTGGTGCTGCTGGAGGGCCGCGAGGTGGGCTGGGCCGCCTCCGGCCGCAACGGAGGCTTCTGCGCGGCCTCCCTCACCCATGGCCTGTCCAACGGGCTGACCCGCTGGCCGGACGAGATCCACCGGCTCGAAGAACTGGGCGCCCGCAACCTCGACGCGATCGAGGCGGCGATCGCCCGGTACGGCATCGACTGCGACTTCGAGCGCACCGGCGAGATCGACGTGGCGACCGCGCCGTACCAGGCGCGCGAACTGCGCGAATGGTACGAGGAGATCGACGCCGAGGGCCTCGCCGACGGCATCGAGTTCCTCGACGGCGACGCGGTCCGCGAACAGGTCGCCTCGCCCACCTTCCAGGCGGGTCTGTACGACCGCCGGGGAGTGGCCATGCTCCACCCGGCGAAACTGGCATGGGGCCTGAAGCAGGCGTGCCTGCGCCTCGGCGTCCGCGTCCACGAGCACACCCCCGCGCTGACGCTGAAGCCGCACGGCACGGGGATGGCCGTACTGACCCCGTACGGGCAGGTCCGCGCCCGCCAGGTCGCGCTCGGCACGAATGTCTTCCCCAACCTGGTCAGGCGGGTCCGCGCCTACACCGTGCCGGTCTACGACTACGCGCTGATGACGGAACCGCTGAGTGCGGGACAGCTCGACGCGATCGGCTGGAAGAACCGGCAGGGCCTCGGCGACAGCGCGAACCAGTTCCACTACTTCCGGCTCTCCGCCGACAACCGCGTCCTGTGGGGCGGCTATGACGCGATCTACCCGTACGGCGGCCGGGTGCGCGCCGAGTACGACGACCGGCCGCAGACGTACGCCAAGCTCGCCGAGCACTTCTTCACCTGCTTCCCGCAGCTGGAGGGGCTGCGCTTCACGCACGCGTGGGGCGGCGCCATCGACACCTGCTCGCGCTTCTCGGCCTTCTTCGGCACGGCCCACCGGGGGAAGGTGGCGTACGCCGCCGGGTACACCGGGCTCGGTGTGGGCGCGACCCGGTTCGGCGCCGAGGTGATGCTCGACCTGCTGGCCGGCGAGCCCACCGAGCTGACCTCGCTGGAGATGGTCCGCAGGAAGCCGCTGCCGTTCCCCCCGGAGCCCTTCGCCTGGACCGGCATCGCGCTCACCAAGTGGTCGCTGGCACGGGCGGACTCGCACGACGGGCGGCGCAATCTGTGGCTGCGGACCATGGACCGGCTCGGGCTGGGCTTCGACAGCTGACGCTTTCGCCCCGTAGCGAGCCGGTTCACTCCAAAGAGGGTGCCGAACCCGCGTAATGCCCGGCGGAAACCTCCCTCTCCCTGGTGACGCGCACGCGTCGACGAGACACAGGGAGGTCCCACATGGCTGGGGCGAAGACGGCCGTCGAATGGCTGGCATCCGTCGCACCGGATCCCGAGGTCTGCCGCTGGGAATGGGAGCGCAACCCCCTCGGGGTGGTGCTCCTGCCCGCGGGCAGGGCCTGGGACGTGCTCATCCTGCCGGGCGAACTCGGCTATCCCACGCTTGACGTCCTCACCCGCATCCTCGACCGGCCCGGACCCGTGCTGGCCGACTTCGGGGACAACCGGATGGGTTTCCTCGTGCCACCGGGAACGGCCGCCCGCTGGGTCGGCACCGGCATCCGCACGGCAGGGCCCGGCACCTGGATCGTGGTGCCCTATCCGGGCCGCACGACCGGAGGCGTCCGCTGGCTGGTTCCGCCGGACGGCTCCGGCACACTGACCGACCCGGCCCTTCTCGAACTCGCCATGCACGAGGCGGCGGCCGGACCCGCCGAGGGAGTGAACGGCTGACCCACCCGCCCGGCTGACCATCCCCTCCGGCCCACCCGCACCGTCACCGACCCCGGCCACCGACCTGGCCGGGGCAGGGGGCCGACCGGGGCAACCTGGGCAACCTGAGCCGATCGGCCTGTCGTGGCTGTCGTGGCTGTCGTGGCTGTCGTGGCTTTCGCACGAGTCCGCGAGGTGCCGCCACCGACCCGGCTGGGGCAGGAAGCCGTGCCTTGGGACCCCTGGGCCGATGGACCGCACCAGCCGCCGCCCGGCGCACACCTGGTCGGGCCGGCGAGGCCGGCTGAGCCGGGACCCCGGACCCGCCCGGAGGCGACCCGTCACCGACGCCGACCGCAGGCGTGGCCGGTGCGGCGCTCACCGCTGCCCGGCGGGGGCTACTCCGGTGCTGTCGCCTTCAGAGCCAGCCACAGCTCCATGCGTACGTCCGGGTCGTCCAGGGAGCGGCCCAGGATCTCCTCGACGCGGCGCATGCGGTAGCGCAGGGTATGCCGGTGCACGCCGAGGTCGGCCGCCGCCGCGTCCCACTGGCCGTGCCGGGAGAGCCAGGCGCGCAGGGAGGCCACGAGGTCGCCCCGGCCCGTCGCGTCGTGCTCGTGCAGGGCCCGCAGCAGACCGTCCGCGAAGGCCTTCACCGCGTCGTCCGCGAGGAGCGGCAGCACCGAGCCCGCCGCGAGCTGCTCGTGCTCCACGAGGACCCGGCCCCGGCGCCGTGCCACCGCCAGCGCCTGCTCGGCCTGCTTGTACGCCGTCGCGGCGGCGATCGGACCGGCCGGGCCTGACAGGCCGACGATCAGTTCGTCCTCCTCACCGTCGGCCCCGGACGCGCGCGCGTCCTCCAGTGCCGCCGCGTAGGAGGCGACGGCCGCGGCCGCCGCGCCCTCGTCGGCGGCCAGGGCCACCAGCCGCTCGCCCTCGGGCACCACCAGCACCGTCTCCCCGGACCGGGCGGCCGCCGACTCCATGACCTCGGTGAGTGCGCCTACGGGGTCCTCGGCCTGGTCGGCGGTGCCGGGCACGCGCGCGTGCGAGGACGCGTCGGCCTGGCCCCGCGCGGACGCCGGCTCGGCCACCAGTACCCGGAACGGGGCATCCAGGAGACCGCCGTACAGCTCGCCGGCGACGGCGCGCGCGTGGTCCGGTTCGCCCGCCAGCAGCATGCGCAGCACCGCCACGCCGATGCGCTGTTCCGCCGCCTGGAGGGAGCTGGAGCGTTCCGTGGTCAGGGTCAGCAGGGCGACCGCCGAGTGGAGGGCGTAGCGCTCCACCGTGCCGAGGGCCGACGCGGTGCCGACCGCGAGGGCGGCCCGCGGGCGGCGGCCGGTGCCCAGGGAGTGCAGTTCGACCCGGTCGTCGTGGTCGGAGTGCTCCGGCCCGCCGACCACCGCCGACGCCGGCACCGGACGCTCCCGCAGCCGCTCCACGTCCGCGGTGAGCCGCGCGGCCCGCCGCCCCGCCCACTCCGGCGCGGCGGCGACGACGGCGCCCGAGGCGTCGTAGAGCGCGGCCCAGCCGTGGATCTGGGAGGCGAGCGCGGTGAGCAGGCCCTTTGGGCCTTCGGTCAGCGCCTGCTTGGTCAGCTCGCGCTGCGCCGCGAAGCCCGCCGTCACCGCTCGGTACTGGTCGGCCGCGATCGCCGCCGACACCTCCTTGCTGATGGCGAGGAACGGCGTGCGGCGGGGCACCTCCAGCAGGGGCAGGCCCTCCTCCTCGGCGGCGTCCACGAGGGCCTTCGGGATCTCCTCGTAGTTGACGCCGACGGCGAAGCCGAGCCCCACCACCCCCGCCCCGGCCAGCCGCCTCACAT
>NZ_JARGEF010000261.1:0-10764 GCF_033794725.1 Streptomyces sp. ID05-39B
GAACGGAATCCCACCCTGCCCAGTTTCCCTTCCGGGGGCCGTCGGCCCCGTCGGCCCCGTCGGCCCCCGGAAGGGAAACTGGGCAGGGTGGGATTCCGTTCCGGCCCCGGCTCTGCCCTCCCCCGGCGGAGCGGGGCGCGGCGCGATGCGGTGGCGGTAGCGGCCTTGAGCGCGGCCGGGGAAGCAGAAGAAGCGGGGGTGTTGTCCGACACCCCGCCCCCCTGCGACTCAGCCGGAGCTGTCCAGCTTCTGGTCCTTCAGCAGCACCCATGCCGCGCCCGCCGTCGCCAGCAGCACCACGGCGCCGGCGCCCGACGCCAGCCCCAGTCCGCTGACGAAGGCCTCCCGCGCCGACGCCAGCATCTCCTGGGCCGCGCCCGCAGGCATGCCCGACGCCACCTCGACCGCCCCGCCCAGGGATTCGTGCGCACCCGCGGGGGTGCCCGGCGGGGACGGGAATCCGCGGTAGACACCCGTCACGATCGAGCCCAGTACGGCGATGCCGAGGGCCGCGCCCAGTTCGTACGCCGTCTCCGAGACCGCGGACGCCGAGCCCGCCTCCTCCTTGGGGACCGAGGACAGGATCACGTCGGCCGTCACGGTGAACGAGAAGCCGGCGCCCACGCCGACGGCCAGGAGCGACGCTCCCAGCAGCGGATAGCCGGTGCTCTCGTCGATCACCGTGAGGGCGGCCAGCGCCAGGCCGATCGCCGCGAGGCCGCCGGACACGACCGCCCGGACCGAGAAGCGGCGGGCGGCGTGGCCGGCGATCAGACCGGCAGCCACCGCGCCGATCGCGGCGGGAAGTTCGGCGAGACCCGCCTCGAACGGGCGCCTGCCCTGGACGAGTTGCAGGTACTGGGAGAGGAAGAAGACCAGGCCGGACAGCCCGAGGACGGTCAGCAGGTCGGCCAGGACGGCGCCGCTGAAGCCGCGGTTGCGGAACAGGCGCATGTCCAGCAGCGGTACCGGCAGGGCCAGCTGGCGGCGGACGAAGCCGTACAGCGCCGCCGCGCCCAGCAGGGCGGCGCCCACCGTGGTCCAGGTGAGGCCGTGGGTGGCGGCCTCCTTGACGGCGTAGACGACCGCGATCATGCCGACGAGGGAGAGCGTGACGCTTGCCAGGTCCCAGGGGCCGGGGTTGGGGTTGCGGGACTCCGGCAGGGTGCGGATGCCGACGACGACGAGGACGGCCATCACCGGCAGGTTGATGAGGAAGGCCGAGCCCCACCAGAAGTGTTCGAGGAGGAAGCCGCCGACGACCGGGCCGACCGCCGTACCGGCGGAGGCCGCGGCGCCCCAGATGCCCACGGCGAGACTGCGCTCGCGCGGGTCGTGGAAGAGGTGGCGGATCAGGGCGAGGGTGGCGGGCATCAGGGTCGCACCGGCGACGCCGAGGAGCGCGCGGGCGGCGATCATCATCTCCGGCGTCGTGGCGTAGGCGTTCAGCACGGATATCGCGCCGAAGGCGGTGGCGCCCATCAGCAGGATGCGCTTGCGGCCGATGCGGTCGCCGAGGCTGCCCATCGAGACCAGCAGACCGGCGATGACGAAGGAGTACACGTCGCCGATCCACAGGAGCTGGGTGCCGGAGGGCTTCAGGTCCTCACTGATGAACGGGGTCGCGAGGCCGAGGACGGTCGCGTCGACGGCCACCAGCAGCACGGCGAGCACGAGGACGGACAGCGCGAGCCAGCGGCCGGGGCGCTTCACCGCCTCGTCCTGGTCCACCGGCTGCAGCGTGCTGGTCATGATTCCTCTCTCCTCAGGGCGCCGCCGAGCAGCAGCTCGACGATCATGTGTGTGAAGTCGTTGCGGGCGACGCGGCCCTCCGCGACCGCCCAGGCACCGGAGGCCAGCAGGCCGTACAGCGCCTCGGTGAGCCAGGCCGGCGTCAGGTCGATGCGGAACTCGCCGTCGGCCTGGCCGCGCCGGAACAGGGCGGCGATCCGGTCGTCGATCCTGGCCCAGCCCTCGTTTCGCTCCTCTCCCTCGAACAGCTGGTTCTCGCTGTAGAGGAAGGCCAGCAGGGCGGCGGCCGGTTCGATCTCGCGGACCATCCGTCGGACGGCCTCGCTCGCGCGGCCGTCGTCGGGGCGGGCCCGGTCCAGGGCCCCCTCGCACTCCTGGATGCCGAGCGCCTCCAGCGCGCGCACGAGCGCGTCGCGTCCCGCGAACTGCCGGTGCAGGGTGGCCCTGCTGATCCCGGCGGCCTTGGCGACCTCGTCCATGGTCGCGGTGGATTTCCGGGTCAGCAGGGCGGCGGCACTGCGCAGCACGTGGTCACGATCGACAGCCATGAGACAACAATAACCCATATGAGACATCAATGTCTCATCAGGAGGGTGCACGTCTCACATCTCACACGTCGGTCGCGTTCCGCGGCGTTGCGCGGTGATCTCTCAGTGCCAGGGCAGCCGGCCGCGCCGCTCCCAGTAGGCGCCCGGTTCCTCCGCCAGTGCCGCGATCCGGGCCAGCCGGCCCTCGTCGAGGTCGACGACGGCGGCGTGCAGGTTGGAGGCGAGCTGGGTGACGGTCGCGGCGCCGGACAGGACGACCCCGGCCCAGGGCTGCCGCAGGATCACCGCGAGGGCGACGGCGTCGCAGCCGAGCCCCGCCTCCTCCGCCACCGACCTGAGGGCGTCGGGCGCGTGCGGCTCCGCCAGGCGGCCGTTGGCCATGCCCTCCTTGACGATCACCGTGAGTCCGGCGTCGTGGGCCTCGGCGAGAGCCGGTCCGGCCGAGGTCTCCAGGGCGTTGTACGTCGACTGGACGGTACGGAAGAGGGGAGCGCCGTCGACCTCGACGGCGAGGGCGGCGCGGATCGCGTCGGCCTGGGCGGGACCGCTGGTGGAGAAGCCGACCGTGAGTCCCCCGGCCGCGGCCTCGGCCAGCTTCGCGTGCAGTTCCTTGTCGGTGAGGGCCGGGCTGTCCGGGGTCACCGAGTGGATCTGGTAGAGGTCGAGGCGGTCGCCGAGCAGGGCGGCGGTCTCGGCGCACTGACGCTCGTACGTGGCGACGCCGTGGTCCTTGACCTCGTGCCGCTCGGCGTCGGTGGTCCAGTCGGCGGTGTAGGTGTAGCCCCACTTGCTGCCCACGACGATGTCGTCGACGCCGGGGCGTGCCGTCAGCCAGTCGGCGAGGAACTCCTCGGAGCGGCCGTAGGAGCGGGCCACGTCGAAGTAGCGCACTCCCTGGGCGTAGGCGGCGTCGAGGAGTTCGTGGGTGCGGGCGCGCAGTGCCTCGACGCTGCGGTCGTCGCCGAGGTCGTGGTCCCGGCCGAGGTTGATGTAGCCGGGGCGGCCGACGGCTGCGAGGCCCAGTCCGATGTGGCAGGTGGGGGTGGTCGCGGTGGCCAGTCGGGCGAAGGGCATCGCGGGCTCCGTTCGGTCGGCTCAGGCACGGCTGGCGACCAACGTAACCCGCGATGACCTTCGGTGAAGAGTGGGCGCCTTGGAGCTCGGGGGTGCGCTTGCAGTGGCGGGTGCGGGTCCGTCGTGGTTGTTCGCGCAGTTCCCCGCGCCCCCGTAGGGGCGCTCCTCAGCTCGCTTCTTTGGCAGTTGCCCACTCGTGCTGCGCGGCCACGTCCGCCTTGACCTCCGCGAGCTGGACGGCGACCGCGCTGGGCGCCGTACCGCCGCGGCCGTCGCGGGAGGCGAGGGCGCCGGCGACGTTGAGTACCGAGCGCACCTCGGGGGTGAGGTGGGCGGAGATCTTCGCGAACTGCTCGTCGGTCAGCTCGTCCAGCTCCTTGCCCTCGGCCTCGGCGACCTTCACGCACTCGCCCGCGACCTCGTGCGCCACCCGGAACGGCACGCCCTGCTTGACCAGCCACTCGGCGACGTCGGTGGCGAGGGAGAAGCCGGCCGGGGCCAGTTCCTCCATGCGCTCGCGGTGGACGGTGAGGGTCGCGATCATGCCGGTGAAGGCGGGGAGCAGGACCTCCAGCTGGTCGCAGGAGTCGAAGACCGGCTCCTTGTCCTCCTGGAGATCGCGGTTGTAGGCCAGGGGCAGGGCCTTGAGGGTGGCCAGGAGACCGGTCAGGTTGCCGATGAGACGGCCGCTCTTGCCGCGCGCCAGCTCCGCGATGTCCGGGTTCTTCTTCTGCGGCATGATCGACGAGCCCGTGGAGAACGCGTCGTGCAGGGTGACGAAGGAGAACTCCTTCGTGTTCCAGATGATGATCTCCTCGGCGATCCGGGAGAGGTTCACGCCGATCATCGCGGTGATGAAGGCGAACTCGGCGACGAAGTCACGGGAGGCGGTGCCGTCGACCGAGTTGCCGACGCTGCCGCGCTCGAAGCCGAGGTCCGCGGCGACCGCCTCGGGGTCCAGGCCGAGCGAGGAACCCGCGAGAGCCCCCGAACCGTACGGCGAGACGGCCGTGCGCTCGTCCCACTGGCGCAGCCGCTCCGCGTCCCGGGTCAGGGGCTGTACGTGGGCGAGGACGTGGTGGGCGAAGAGGATCGGCTGGGCGTGCTGGAGGTGGGTGCGGCCGGGCATCGCCACATCCGGGTGGGCCTCCGCCAGGCCGATCAGGGCGTCCTGGAGGTCGGCGATCAGGCCGCCGATGATCCGGGCGTGGTCGCGCAGGTACATCCGGAAGAGAGTGGCGACCTGGTCGTTGCGGGAGCGGCCGGCGCGGAGCTTGCCTCCGAGGTCGGGGCCGAGGTGCTCCAGCAGACCCCGCTCCAGGGCGGTGTGGATGTCCTCGTCGGCGATGGTGCCGACGAGGGCGCCCGAGGCGACGTCGGCCTCCAGCCGGTCGAGGCCGCCGAGCATGCCCGTCAGCTCGTCGTCGGTGAGCAGACCCGCCTTGTGCAGCACGCGCGCGTGGGCGCGCGAACCGGCGATGTCGTAGGGCGCGAGCCGCCAGTCGAAGTGGACGGACGCGGACAGCTTCGCCAGGGCCTCGGCGGGACCGTCGGCGAAACGGCCGCCCCAGAGCCGTACGTCACCGCTGTTGCTGCTCACTTGCGTTGCTCCTCGGGAGGGTGTGGGTGAACTCAGATCTTCGCAGGCTGACCTCTGCATGAGTATGCAGACTTCTGCATGATTCGTCAATCGGGCCCGAGGGAGGCGGAGGCGGGGCGGATCCGGTGCGGGACCGGTTCCGGGAAGTGGCGGTGCGTGGTCGAGTCTGCGGAATCGCCGGGCGCGCGGATCTTTTTGAAACACCTTTGAACAACAGCAACCGCTTTCCCGTACTCATCGCTGAACGCAGGCGCCGCGTTCGACCCACCCACTCCTGACCCAAGTGAGGCATCCGCATGTCCAGGGCTCTTCCGAAGTACAACAGGCGTCGCGTGGCGGTCATCGGCGGCGCCGCCGCTCTGGCGCTGACCGGCGCGGTGGTCGTGACCTCGGCCCTCGCCGGGGAGACGTCCAAGAGCAGCGGCACGAACGCCCAGACGCTCGCCTCCCCCGGCACGATCAGCTGCCCGGACGTGGCCTCCAAGCTGCCCGCGATCCCGGCCACCGCCAAGGCCGAGGTGGACCGCAACCTCACCCTGCTCAACACCCAGATCGCCGAAGCCAACAAGCGCCTCGTCGACACCGTCGGCCAGGGCGGCCCCAACTTCGTCAACAACGCCATCCTCGGCCCCCTCAAGGACAAGCGCGTCTCGACCGTCAACCGCATCGCCACCGCCATCGGCCGCACCGCGGCCAAGCCCCAGGGCCTCGACGCCCTCGCCCCCTGCGCCCTGAACGGCGGTGGCGTCAACCCCGGCGGCGCGGCGGCGACCCAGCCGGCCGGGAACGGCGGAAACAACGGGAACGCCGGAAACAACGGAAACACGGGGAACAACGGAAACGCGGGCAACAACGGAAACGCCGGCAACGCCGGCGCCCCCGGCACGATCAGCTGCCCGGACGTGGCCTCCAAGCTGCCCGCGATCCCGGCCACCGCCAAGGCCGAGGTGGACCGCAACCTCACCCTGCTCAACACCCAGATCGCCGAAGCCAACAAGCGCCTCGTCGACACCGTCGGCCAGGGCGGCCCCAACTTCGTCAACAACGCCATCCTCGGCCCCCTCAAGGACAAGCGCGTCTCGACCGTCAACCGCATCGCCACCGCCATCGGCCGCACCGCGGCCAAGCCCCAGGGCCTCGACGCCCTCGCCCCCTGCGCCCTGAACAAGTGACGTGACACGTCGCGGTGGCCGCCCCGGAGAACTTCAGCCGGGGCGGCCACCGCGACGTCCGGGCACCCGGGCACCCGGGCACCCGATCACGCAATCGCTTAGACATTCGAAGGACTTTCCCGAATAATCGTTAGTCATGGGAAAGACTTATGAGCGCATCGACGGCAGACTCCGTAGCTTCATCGAGGACCAGCCCCTCTTCTTCACCGCGACCGCGCCGCTGTCCGGCGACGGCACGGTGAACCTCTCCCCCAAGGGACTCAAGGGCTCGTTCGCCGTCCTCGACGAACACACCGTGGCCTACCTGGACTTCGCCGGCTCCAACGCCGAGACGATCGCGCATCTGCGGGAGAACGGCCGGATCACGCTGATGTGGTGCGCCTTCCAGGGCCCGCCCAACATCGTGCGGGTGCACGGCCGAGGCGAACCCGTCTTCCGCGACGACCCCCGCTTCACGGACCTGCTCGCCACCCACTTCCCCGAGACCGACCCGAGCCCGCACGGGCTGCGGGCGATCATCGTCGTGCACGCCGAACTCGTCCGGGACACCTGTGGATACGCGGTGCCCTTCATGACGTACGACGAGGACCGCGATCTGCACGCCAAGCGGTTCGCGCGGGAGGACGACGAATCGCTGAGCGCGTACTTCGCCAAGAAGGAACACATCGCGACGAGCATGGACGGACTGCCCGGACTTCCGCTGCCCCTGCACCCGATGCGTCCGGTGTGACCCACACGGCGGAGGACGACGTCTTTCAGTGACCGACCCGGTCGGCCCACCCGGCCTGCCGGTGCCACCACCGCCGCTTAGCGTCTGAGCATGCGCCGTCTCGCCTTCGCCACCGCCCTGGTCTGTGCGTCCCTGCTCCTGCTCGGGGCGGCTGCGGGCACCGGCGGGCCGACACCACCGCCCCCGCTTCCCGCGCGGATGACGGACACCGGCGGCGGCACCCAGCTGATCACCGCCGTGGCCCCGCACACCGGTGCCACGACGGGCACGCTCACCTGGTGGGACCTGCGCGGCGGCCGGTGGCTGCGGGCCGGCTCCGCACCGGCGCGGTTCGGCGCGAACGGGCTGGTCGAGGGAGCCGTACGCCGGCAGGGCACGAGCACGACACCGACCGGCCTGTACGACCTCCCGTTCGCGTTCGGGACCCAGGCGCCGCCGCGCGGGACGGCGTACCCGTACCGTCGTGTGCGCGCGGACTCCTGGTGGTGCCAGGACAACGCGTCCCGCTCCTACAACCGGTGGACCGAGCCGCGGCCGGCCGACTGCCGTGCCGCCGAGTCCGAGCACCTGATCACCTACCGCACCCAGTACGCGCACGCGCTGGTGACCGGGTTCAACTACCGCAAGCCGGTGCGCAACCGCGGAGCGGGCATCTTCCTGCACGTCAACGGGTGGGGAGCGACCGCCGGTTGTGTGTCGGTACCGGCGGACGCCATGCGGCGCGTCCTGGCCTGGGCCCGCCCGGCGCAGCGTCCGCACCTGGCGATCGGGACGGCCGGCGGGCGCACGGCGATCACCCGGTACTGACCCCGTACCGGTGAACCCGTACCGGACGGGGCGACGCTGAACACCGGGCGGTCCCGGCCCGTATCTGTGGGTCAAGGTCCGTACCCACGGAGGAACAGTGACCACGACGATCGCCGGCGGCCGTGCCGCCCGCCGCCAGACGATGCGCCGCATCCGTCCGCGCCGCTCCCCGGCCGTTCCGCTGCTGCTCGCCGTCTGGGCGGGTGCCGCGGGTGTGCTGTGGCTGTGGTGGAACAACACGCCGTCCATCTCGGACACCAGCGGCAAGATCCTCAACGCCGGGCGGATCACCGGACTGCTCGCCGGATACCTGATGGCGCTCGTCGTCCTGCAGATGGCCCGGGTGCCGGCGCTGGAACGCCGGGTCGGCTCGGACCGGGTGGCCCGCTGGCACGCGATGAGCGGCCGCTACACGCTCAGCCTCACCTTCGCGCACGTGTTCCTCATCATGTGGGGATACGCGCTCCAGGCCGGCAAGTCGCTCGGCGACATCGTGCAGCAGACGATCGACTCGGTGAACCAGCTGCCCGACATGGGCAAGGCCGCCATCGGCACCGCCCTGCTCGTGGTCATCGGCCTGGCGTCGATCGGCCCGGTGCGCCGCCTGATGCCGTACGACACCTGGTACCACGTGCATCTGATGACGTACGCCGCGGTGTTCCTGACGTTCTGGCACCAGATCACCACCGGCAACGACTTCGCCGTCGAGCCCGCCGCGAAGACCGCCTGGTACGCGCTGTACGGGTCGGTCACCGCGCTGGTCGTCTGGTACCGCATCCTCACCCCGATCCGGCTGAACATGCGCCACCGCATGTACGTCGAGGCGGTCATCGAGGAGACGCCCGGCATCGTGTCGGTGCTGATCGGCGGGCGCAAGCTGCACCGGATCGGCGCGGAGGCCGGGCAGTTCTTCCGGTGGCGGTTCCTGGCGCCGGGCATGCGGTTCAGCTCCCACCCCTATTCGCTGTCGGCGGCACCCCGCCCCGAGCTGCTGCGCATCACCGTCAAGGCGATCGGCGACCACAGCTCCGCGCTGCGCGGCCTCAAGCCCGGCGTGAAGGTGTGGGCCGAGGGGCCGTACGGCGCGATGACGGCCGCGCGGCGCAGCCAGGGCAAGGTGCTGCTGGTGGCCGGCGGCGTCGGTATCACGCCGATGCGGGCGCTGTTCGAGACGCTGCCCGGCGCGGAGGGCGACATCACGCTCCTCTACCGGGCCAACAGCACGCACGACCTGGCGCTGTGGGACGAGCTGGCGAAGATCGCCGACGAGCGCGGGGCGCGGCTGATGTACGCGGTCAACAGCCCCGACGGGGAACGCCCCGACATCTCGGCGGAGTCCCTGCAACGCAAGCTGCCGGACATCGAGGACCACGACGTCTTCATGTGCGGGCCGGCCGGCTTCGCCCAGAACGTGTACGAGGCACTGCGCGGCGCCGGGGTTCCCGCCCGCCGTATCCACCACGAGTCGTTCGAGATGTGAGCGACGGAAATCCACGGATCCACCGGTAGCAACACGGGAAGCAACGGGAAACAGGAGCGATGAAGAAAAGCCACCCTCTGCGGCGCGTCGTACTCGCCGGCGCGGCCACCGTGTCCGGCATCGTGCTGCTGCTGTCGCTCAAGCCGTCGTCGGACCCGGGCTCCGCCCAGGCCGCCGGCGCGGGCGCGGCGGCACAGGAAGCGGCTCAGGGCGGGGCCGGAGCGGCCGTGTCCGGGGCGATCACCGGTGACGCTTCACAGACGCAGTACGGCGCCGTCCAGGTCCGCGTGACCGTCAGCAACGGCAAGATCACCAAGGCGGAGACGGTCCAGGCGCCCAAGGGCGGCCAGAGCGACCAGATCACCGCCGACGCCATGCCCAAACTCAACCAGGCCGCCCTCACCGCGCAGAGCGCCGACATCGACGCCGTCTCCGGCGCCACCTTCACCAGCGAGGGCTACAAGAAGTCCCTGCAGTCGGCGATCGACAAGATGAAGGCGAGCGCGGGCGCGTCACAGGGGTCGGCCGGTGCCGCCCCGGTGTCCGGCACCTTCGACGGTGACGCGGCGCAGACGCAGTACGGGGCCGTGCAGGTGCGGATCACCGTCAGCAACAACCAGATCACCAAGGCGGAGACGGTCCAGGCGCCCAAGGGCGGCCAGAGCGACCAGGTCACCGCCGACGCCGTACCCAAGCTCAACCAGGCCGTCGTCACCAAGCAGAGCCCCGACATCGACGCCGTCTCCGGGGCGACCTACACCAGCACCGGGTACAAGCAGTCCCTCCAGTCGGCGATCGACAAGGCCAACGCGAGTGCGGGGACGCAGGGTTCGGGGGCCCAGGAGGGGTCGAAGGCCCCGGAGGCGCCGAAGGCACCCGATGCCCCGAAGGCACCGGAGGGCTCCGGCAACGCCCAGGCGGGCGGCACCTTCACCGGGGAGGCCGTGCAGACGGACTACGGGACCGTGCAGGTCCGGATCACCGTCAGCGGCGGCAGGATCACCAAGGCGGAGACGGTCCAGGCGCCCAAGGGCGGCCAGAGCGACCAGATCACCGCCAACGCCGTACCCAAGCTCAACCAGGCGGCCGTGGCCGCCGGCAGCGCCGACATCGACGCCGTGTCCGGCGCCACGTACACCAGTGGCGGCTACAAGGAATCCCTCCAGTCGGCGCTGGACCAGGCCGGTGGCTGACACGGTGGCCGAATCGGCGCAGGCCCCCGCCGTGGTGCGGCACGCGGAGGAGGTCATGGGGACCGTCTTCTCCTTCGACGTCCGCGGCGGGGAACCCCGTGCGGTGCGGGCGGCGCTCGACGAGGCGGTCGCCGGGCTGCACCGGGTGAACGAGGTGTTCAGCACCTACCGGGAGGACAGTCAGGTCTCCCGGCTCGTCCGCGGCGAACTGAGCGTGGAGGAGTGCGACCCCGAGGTCGCCGAGGTGCTGGCGCTGGGCGCCGAGGCGGAGCGGGCCAGCGAGGGCTGGTTCAGCATGCGCTACCAGGGCGGCCGGCTCGACCCCACCGGGATCGTCAAAGGGTGGGCGGCCGAGCGGGCGGCGCGGGTGATCGCCGCCGCGTGGGTGCTCGGGGTGAGCGTCAACGG
>NZ_JARGEF010000262.1:0-10695 GCF_033794725.1 Streptomyces sp. ID05-39B
ACGGGGCACCGGAGGGCGTACCGGGGGCCGAACCGCCCGCCGGAGCGGCGCCGTTGGCCGGGCCGCCGCCCGGGGCGCCCTTGGCGGGCGCTCCGGCCTTGCGCGGGGCGAACCAGTCGCTCGGCATCTTCTCCTCGGCCGTCGCGTGGTCGCCGGGTGCCTCGGCGGTGCCGTCGGCTCCCGGGCGCCCGGTGCCTCCCGTGGCGGGCGCGGCTCCGGCGGGGCCGGTGCCCTGCGCCTCCGTGGTGCCGTCGTCGGCCGCGGGATCCGCGTCGGCGACGGGCGTGCGCACGACGACCGGCGGAATCGGCCGCGAACCGGGGATGTTGATCCGGATCCGGGTCGTCAGCGTGGTCTCGGTCTTGCGTTCCTCCGGCCGTGCGGCCGAACGGCCCGTGTCCGGGCCGCCGTCGGACACCATCGGGGTGCCGTAGGGCGGCGTGCCCGAGGGGTATGCGGCTCCGCCGCGCCCGTTGGACCCGTTGGGCCCGGAGGACGGACTGTCAGTTTCACGACTCAAGGCAGGTTCTCCAGGTTGGCTCCGCCGCCCGCCACGACCTCACGGGCAGCTCGGCGGCGCGCACCACCATACTGGCCACTTCTGGCCGGTATCCCATGACCGCCGTGGAAACCATCACGGGACTCGCACGCCCGCGCCACGGCGAAGTGGTACGTCACTTGCCAAGTCGGACCCCGTCGCCGACCGGTTGCCGCCCCCCGCCGATGGTGGCGCAGATCACAGCGAGTGCCATGCCGCCGAGCAGGAAGAGGTAGGAACCGCTTCCCGCGCCGAACAGGAAGTCGCCTTCCGGGCGGCCCCCGGTGAGCAGGACGACGGCGGTCATCCAGCCGGCGGCGGGCGCGACGGCCCCGGCCCGGCTGTTGAGGGCCCGCGCCCCGCCGAGGAACAGTCCGGCGGCGCCCGTGAGCGCGAGCAGCAGCCCGCCGGGGAACCAGCCGGCCTGGAGGAGCGCCCCGGCCAGCGCGGTGAGCGCGCCGAGCAGCAGGAGCCCGAGCCAGGCGGCGATCCGTCCGGCGGGGGGCCGCTGGAGGGGCTGGGCGAGCAGGGAACCCTGGTCGGGCATCAGAGGGCCTCCTCGATGCCGGCGAACAGGTCGGTCTCCCGCTGCTGGGGCCGCTGTCCGCGGACGAGTTCGTAGTACTCGGTGGTGAAGAGGGGCTGGGCCAGCTCGTTGGAGAGCGCGAAGTGGCGCTCCCCGGGGGCGACCTCGATCTGGGTGGCGTGCGCGCGCATGGCGGCGGCCTTGGCCGCGGCGTACGCGCTGCCGTCGATCTCCGTGGTGATGCTCTCGTCGTCGACGACGCCGGGTACGTCGTCGATCTCGGCGCTCTTGGAGAAGGGCAGGCCGGGCAGTTCCTCCCGGAGCCGGGCGAAGGCGGCCGCGGCGACGGAACGCGGGACCCGGTTCCAGTAGACCTTGGGGACGCTCCAGCCGGCCTCCGCCGCCAGCTCCACGGCCCGCATGGCGACGCGGTGGGCCTGGATGTGGTCGGGATGGCCGTAGCCGCCGTGGCCGTCGTAGGTGACGAGGACCTGGGGACGCAGGGCGAGGATCACCTCGACGAGGGGTCCGGCGGCGGCGTCGATGTCGGCCTGCCAGAAGCAGGCGGGGTCGTCGTTGTCGGGCAGGCCCATCATTCCGGAGTCGGCGTAGCGTCCGGCCCCGCCGAGCAACCGGAAGTCCTGGACGCCGAGTTCCCCCATGGCGGCGGTGAGTTCGTGCAGGCGGCACTCGCCCAGGGCAGCACCGGTGAGGTGCCGCAGGTGCGGCGGGATGACCTCGCCGCGCTCACCGAGGGTGCAGGTGACCAGGGCCACCTGGACGCCCTCGGCCGCGTACCTGGCCATGGTCGCGCCGTTGTTGATCGACTCGTCGTCGGGGTGCGCGTGCACCAGCAGCAGACGCCGGGCTGGCAGTTCCGTCATGGGGCAACCCTACGAGGCAGGCATGCATCTGCGCCCGAGGGGCAGGCGAGAAGACGGACGCGGGCTCGGCCGCCCGGTCAGAACTTGATGCTGCCGATCATGCTCGCCACGCTCGTCGTCAGGTCGCTGATGGTGGGTGCGATCGTCGAGGAGGCGAGATAGAAGCCGAGCAGGATGCAGACAACAGCGTGACCACCCTTCAGTCCAGACTTCTTGATCAACAAGAAGACGATGATCGCCAGCAGCACCACCGCCGAAATCGAGAGTGCCACGGCGGCTCACCTCCAAGAACCCGAGTACGTGGGGGAATGACAGAGCTAGGGAACCTGTAAATCCATACAACAGCCAGCAGGTTCATACCCACACAGCGCTAGTGATCATAACTATGAGTGCGTGCGCATCTCTCGGCGCACGGCCGCACAAGGGGGCGCATGGCCAATATGGTCGGGGGATGACGACCGAGTCCGACTCCTTCCCCCGCCGGCACGCCCGGACCCAGCGGTTCACGCTCGGCGTGCCACGTTCGTTCACCGTGGCGCCCGACGGCTCACGCGTGGCGTTCTTGCGGTCCCTGGCCGGTGACGACCGCAGCAACGCGCTGTGGGTGCTCGATCCGGCGGACGGCCGGGAGCGCGTGGCCGCGGACCCGCGTGTCCTCCTCGGCGGCGCCTCGGAGGACCTCTCGCCCGAGGAGCTGGCGCGCCGCGAGCGCAGCCGGGAGGGTGGCGCCGGGATCGTCGGGTACGCCACCGACGCGGCCGTCGAACTGGCGTCTTTCGCCCTGTCGGGGCGGCTTTTCACGGCGGAGCTGCGGGCCGGTACGGCGCGTGGGATCCGCGTTCCCGGGCCGGTGATCGACCCCCGTCCGTCACCCGACGGGCGGCTCGTCGCGTACGTCGCGCGGGGCGGCCTGCGGGTCGTGGGCGCCGAGGGCGAGGGCGATGTGGCGCTGGCCGAGCCGGAATCGGATTCGGTTTCGTACGGATTGGCCGAGTTCATCGCGGCGGAGGAAATGGGCCGTTCGCGGGGGTTCTGGTGGTCTCCGGAGTCGGACCGGCTGCTGGTGGCCCGCGTGGACGACACGCCGGTGCGGCGGTGGTGGATCTCCGATCCGTCCCAGCCGGAACGTGACCCACAACACGTCCCCTATCCGGCCGCCGGGACGCCCAACGCGGACGTACGGCTGTACCTGTTCGGCCTCGACGGGGCGCGCACGGAGGTCGTCTGGGACCGGGCGCGCTATCCGTATCTGGCGCGAGTGCACTGGTCAGCGGCGGGTGCCCCGCTGCTGCTCGTACAGGCGCGCGACCAGCGCAGTCAGCTGTTCCTGGCCGTCGACACCGAGTCCGGGGCGACCCGGATGGTGCACGCCGACGAAGATCCGATTTGGCTTGATCTTTTCCCTGGCGTGCCCTGTTGGAGCCCCTCGGGACAGCTGGTCCGGATCGCCGACGAGGGCGGTGCCCGGGTCCTCGCGGTCGGCGAACGTCCGCTGACCGGAGCCCAGTTGCACGTCCGGGCGGTGCTGGACGTGACGGCCGACGACGTGCTGGTCTCGGCCTCGGCCGGCGAGTCGGCGGAGAGCCCCGAGATCGGCGAGGTGCACGTCTACCGCGTCAACGAACTCGGCATGGAGCGCCTGTCCGACGAGCCCGGCGTGCACTCGGCGGTACGGGCCGGGGGTGTGACCGTCCTGGTCTCGGCGGCCCTGGACCGGCCCGGGAGCCGGGCGCGGGTACTGCGGGACGGGAAGGCGACAGCCACTGTCCGGTCGTATGCGGAGGATCCGGGCCTCTCCCCCCGCGTGAAGCTCACTCAGGGGGGCGCACGGCGAATCCCGTGCGCCGTGCTTATGCCTAGGGACTACCCCGGTGACACCTCACTCCCGGTCCTGCTGGACCCCTACGGCGGCCCGCACGGGCCCCGTGTGCTCGCCGCGCACAACGCGCACCTGACCTCGCAGTGGTTCGCCGACCAGGGGTTCGCGGTGGTCGTCGCCGACGGACGGGGCACACCGGGGCGCTCACCGGCCTGGGAGAAGGCGATCAAGGACGATCTGGCGGCCGTCGTGCTCCAGGACCAGGTCGACGCGCTCCAGGCGCTCGCCGCCGACTTCCCGCTCGATCTGAGCCGGGTCGCGATCCGCGGTTGGTCCTTCGGCGGTTACCTGGCGGCCCTCGCGGTACTGCGCCGCCCGGACGTGTTCCACGCGGCGGTGGTCGGCGCCCCGGTCACCGACCTGCGCCTGTACGACACGCACTACCAGGAGCGCTATCTCGGAGACCCTGGACAGCAGCCGGAGGTCTACCGGCGGAACTCACTGGTGGACGACGCGGGACTGGTCGACCCCGCGGAGCCGGCCCGCCCGATGATGATCATCCACGGCCTGGCGGACGACAACGTGGTGGTCGCCCACTCCCTGCGGCTGTCCTCGGCCCTGCTCGCCGCCGGCCGCCCGCACGAGGTCCTGCCCCTGGCCGGCGTGACCCACATGACCCCCCAGGAGACGGTCGCCGAGAACCTGCTCCGCCTCCAGATGGACTTCCTCCGCCGCGCTCTGGGCCTGCCCGAGCAGCAACACCCCACAGAGCACAACAACCATTGATTGAGGAACCACGACGAAGCACCAACCAGGTCCGCGAGAGCGGCGCCGGTTCAGGCGCAAGAGGGGCAGCACCAACCAGGTCCGCGAGAGCGGCGCCGGTTCAGGCGCAGAAACGGGCAACGGGCCGGGAGACATGGCGCTCCCGGCCCGTTTACGGCACCCGCACGGCCGTACGCTGTTCAGACTGACGCGTCCGTATATCGGAATCGGGTCGGCCAAGTTGCCTGCGTGTTAACGCGATTGTGGCTCAAATGCGCCCCTATGCCCGCTCGTTTCCATGATCTTCCCGGGGTTCCTCGGGCGGGACCACCTGCTTCTCCTCCGCGAAATGGCAGGCCGAGTCGTGGGCGGCTGGGCCGCCGGTGTGGCGGAACTCGGCGGGGACGGCGAGGGCGGGCACCTCCAGGGCGCACCGGTCCTGGGCCTTCCAGCAGCGGGTGCGGAAGCGGCAGCCGGACGGGATGTTCGTCGGGGAGGGCACGTCTCCGAAGAGGATGATCCGCTCCCGGTGCTCGCGCGCCTCCGGGTCCGGCACGGGCACCGCGGAGAGCAGCGCCTGGGTGTACGGGTGTGTGGGGTGCTCGTAGATCTCGGCGTCGCGGCCGGTCTCCACGATCCGGCCGAGGTACATCACGGCGACCCGGTCGGAGATGTGCCGGACGATCGACAGGTCGTGCGCGATGAAGATGTACGAGAGGTCGAACTCGCTCTGGAGGTTCGCCATCAGGTTGATGACCTGCGCCTGCACGGACACGTCGAGCGCGGACACGGGTTCGTCGGCGACGATCACCTCCGGGCGCAGGGCGAGCCCCCGCGCGATGCCGATGCGCTGCCGCTGGCCGCCGGAGAACTGGTGCGGGTAGCGGTTGATGTACTCGGGGTTGAGCCCGACCACGTCCAGCAGGTCCTGGACCTTCTTGCGCCGGTCCCCCTTGGGCGCCACCTCGGGATGGATCTCGTACGGCTCCCCGATGATGTCGCCCACCGTCATACGGGGGTTGAGGGAGGTGTACGGGTCCTGGAAGACCATCTGGATGTTGCGGCGTACGGCCCGCAGGGCCCGGCCGGAGAGCTTGGTGACGTCCTCGCCCTTGTAGCGGATCCGCCCGGCCGTCGGCTTCTCCAGGTTGACCAGCATCTTGGCGACCGTGGACTTGCCACAGCCCGACTCCCCCACGATGCCGAGGGTCTCGCCGCGGCTGAGGGTGAAGTCGACGCCGTCGACGGCCTTGACCGCGCCGACCTGCTTCCTGAACACGACGCCCCGGGTGAGCGGGTAGTGCTTGACGAGCCCGGTCACCTCCAGGATCGGCTCGGTCGGGGAGGCGACCGGTGCGGCCGGTGTGGCTGAGGTACTAGCCATGCAGGCACTCCCTCCAGAAGTGGCAGGCGCTGCCCCGCTCCTCGTCCACCTCGTACAGGGGTGGCTCGTCGGTGCGGCACACGTCCTGGGCCATCGGGCAGCGCGGGTGGAAGGCGCAGCCGGGCGGGATGTGCATGAGGTTGGGCGGCAGGCCCTTGATGGCGTACAGCTCCTCGCCCTTCTGGTCCAGGCGCGGGATGGAGTCGAGCAGGCCGCGGGTGTACGGGTGGGCGGGGGCCTTGTAGATGTCGTGGACGGGCGCCGACTCCACGATGCGGCCCGCGTACATCACGGCGATGCGGTCGGCGACGTCGGCGACCACACCGAGGTCGTGGGTGATCAGGATGAGGCCCATGTGCAGTTCGCGCTGCAACTCCGCGAGCAGTTCCATGACCTGGGCCTGGACGGTGACGTCGAGGGCGGTGGTCGGCTCGTCGGCGATGATCAGCTTGGGTTCCAGGGCCATCGCCATCGCGATCATGATGCGCTGGCGCATACCGCCGGAGAACTGGTGCGGGTACTGGCGGACCCGCTCCTTCGCGGCCGGGATGCGGACCCGGTCCATCAGCTCCACGGCCCTGGCGCGCGCGTCCTTCCTCGACATGCCGCGGTGCACCACGAACATCTCGCCGAGCTGGTCGCCCACGGAGAGCACGGGGTTGAGGGAGGACAGCGCGTCCTGGAAGATCATCGCCATCTCGGCGCCCCGGACCTTGCGGCGCTCGTCCTCCTTGAGCGTCAGCAGGTCCCGGCCCTGGAAGAGGATCTCGCCGCCGGTGATCCGGCCGGGCGGGATGTCGAGGATGCCCATGACGGCCTGGGCGGTGACGGACTTGCCGGAGCCGGACTCGCCGAGCACGGCGAGGGTCTCGCCGGCGTCGACGCCGTAGGTGACGCCGTTGACGGCCTTGGCGACCCCGTCGCGGGTGCGGAACTCCACGTGCAGGTCGCGCACTTCGAGCAGCATCGGCACGTCACCTCAGCTTCGGGTCGAGGGCGTCGCGCACCGCGTCGCCGAGCATGATGAACGCCAGCACGGTGAGTGCCAGGGCGCCGGAGGGCCACAGCAGCGCGTGCGGGGCGTTGCGGATGTACGGCGAGGCGGCGGAGATGTCGATGCCCCAGGAGACGGTCGGCGGCTTCAGGCCGACGCCGAGGTAGGACAGGGTGGCCTCCAGCGAGATGTACGTGCCGAGCGCGATGGTCGCCACGACGATCACCGGGGCGACGGCGTTGGGCGTGATGTGCCGCAGCAGCATGCGGGAGTTGGAGGCGCCGAGCGCCCGCGCGGCCTGGACGTAGTCGTTCTGCTTGGCGGTGATGACCGAGCCGCGGGCGATGCGGGAGATCTGCGGCCAGCCGAGCAGCACCATGAACCCGATGACGGGCCAGACGGTGTTGCTGGTCACCACGGAGAGCAGGACCAGGCCGCCGAGGACGACGGGGATCGCGAAGAAGATGTCGGTGATCCGGGAGAGGACCGAGTCCCACACCCCGCCGAAGAATCCGGCGAGTCCGCCGAGGACGCTGCCGAACAGCGCGACGCCGAGCGTGGCCAGGACGCCGACCGTGACGGACGTACGGGCGCCGTAGACGGTACGGGTGTACACGTTGCAGCCCTGGCCGTCGTAGCCGAACGGGGCGCCCGGCTGGGAGCCTTCCTGGGCCTTGGCGAGGTCGCACTTGAGGGGGGAGCCGGAGGCGATCGCCGAGGGCCACAGGGAGATGAACACCAGGAAGAGGATGACCAGGCCGGAGATGATGAAGACGGGGTTGCGGCGCAGGTCGCGCCAGGCGTCCGACCACAGGGAGCGGGCCCTCTCCGGCCTGCCGGTGCCGTCCGGGCCGACCGGGGGCTCCTCCAGGGTCTCGCCCTCCGAGGTGGCGAGGTCCATCGCGCCTCCCATACCCGTCGCGGCGACGGCGCCGTCCTCCGGGACGCGGCTCCCGCCGGAGGGGTACGGCTCCGGCGGCATCGGTTCAGGCATAGCGGATCCTCGGGTCGAGTACGGCGTACAGGAGGTCCACCAGCAGGTTGGCCACCAGGAAGACCAGGACCAGGACGGTCACGAAGCCGACGACGGTCTGGGTGTTCTGGCGGAGGATGCCCTGGTAGAGCTGGAAGCCGACGCCGTGGATGTTGAAGATGCGCTCGGTGACGATCGCGCCGCCCATCAGGGCCCCGATGTCGGTCCCGATGAAGGTGACGACCGGGATGAGCGAGTTGCGCAGCAGATGGCGGGTGACGACGCGACGCCTCGGCAGGCCCTTGGCGATGGCCGTACGGACGTAGTCGGACCGTTTGTTCTCCGCGATGGACGTGCGGGTCAGGCGGGTGACGTAGGCCAGTGAGACGCTCGCCAGGACCAGGCCCGGCACGATCAGCTCGCCGAAGGTGGCGTCCGAGGACACGGAGGGTTTGATCCAGCCCCATTGGACGCCGAGCAGCAGCTGGAGCAGCAGGCCGGTGACGAAGGTGGGGACGGAGATCACCACGAGGGTGACCAGCAGGACGCCGCTGTCGACGGGGCGGCCGCGGCGCAGGCCGGTGATGACCCCGAGGGTGATGCCGATGACGATCTCGAAGATGATCGCGACGATCGTCAGCCGGATGGTGACCGGGAACGCCGACGCCATCAGTTCGGTGACCGGCTGGCCGTTGAACGCCGTCCCGAAGTCACCGGTGAAGACGTTCCCCATGTAGGTCAGGTACTGCTGCCAGACCGGCTTGTCGAGGCCGAACTCCTTCTCCAGCTGGGCGGCGGTGGCGGGGTCGCACTGCCGGTCGCCGCAGAGACCGGCGATGGGGTCGCCCATCACGTTGACCATCAGGAAGATCAGCAGCGTGGCTCCGATGAACACCGGGATCATCTGGAGGAGACGCCGGATCACATACCGCCCCATCGCGGATCAGCTGACCTTGATCTCGTTGTAGACCGGGACGGAGAACGGGTTGAGCTTGACGTTCGACAGACGCTCCGAGTAGCCGGCGCTGCCGTTCTGGTACCAGAGCGGGATGGCTCCCATGTTGTCCCGCAGCACCCCCTCGGCCTGCTGGAACGTTTCGACGGCCTTGGCGATGTCGCTCTCGGCGTTGGCCTTGTCGACGAGGTCGTCGAACTCCTTGTTGGACCACTTGCCGTCGTTGGAGGAGGCGTTGGTGTAGTAGAGCGGCTGGAGGAAGTTCTGGATGAGGGGGTAGTCCATCTGCCACCCCGCCCGGAACGGGCCGCTCATCTTCCGGTCGGTGATCTGGCCGCGGAAGTCGGCGAAGGTGCCGACCGGGTTGCCGACGCAGGCCTTGTCGTTGTCCAGGGCGTTGTTGATGGAGTTGCAGACGGCGTCGACCCACTGCTTGTGGGAGCCGGTGTCCGCGTTGTACGTGATCTTGACCTGGCCGCCGGGGAGGCCGCCGCCCTCCTGGATGAGCTTCTTGGCCGCCGCCGGGTCGTAGTCGCAGGCGTCGCCGCACAGGCCTTCCTTGAAGCCGCCCTCCTCGCCGAGCACCGGGGAGGTCCAGTCGGTGGCGGGGGTGCGGGTCTTCTGGAAGATCGTCTCGGTGATCTGCTCGCGGTTGATGGCGCGGGACAGGCCGGTGCGGACCTTGTCGGAGCCGCTCTTGTTCCAGTTCTGGTCGTAGAACGGGAAGGCGAGGGTCTGGATGATGCCGGCGGGGGTGTTGAGATAGCGGTCCCCGAGGTCGTTCTTGACGTTCTTGAGCTGGGCCGCCGGCACGTCGTCGACCAGGTCCAGGTTGCCGGCGAGGAGGTCGGTGTAGGCGGTGTTGTTGTCGGTGTAGACCTTCAGGTCCACGCCGCCGTTCTCCGCCGCGTCGTCGCCGGGGTACTCCTCCCACTTGCGCAGGCTCATCTGGGAGCCCTTGGCGTAGGAGTCGATGGCGTAGGGGCCGTTGCCGACCGGCTTGGACAGCCAGCCCGCGTGATCGGTGAAGAAGGCCTGGGGCAGCGGGGCGTAGGCGGGGTAACCGAGGGTGTCGGGGAAGGTCGAGAACTTCTGGCTGAGCTTGACCGTGAAGGTCTTGTCATCGACGAGCTTCAGCCCGGAGAGGGTGTCGGAGGTCTGCTTGCTGCCGTCCTCCGGGTGGGTCTTGTCGTAGCCCTCGATGTAGCCGTAGAAGTAGGCGTTCTTCTGGTTGTTCCTCAGGCTGGCGCCGTAGTTCCAGGCGTCGACGAAGGACTTGGCGGTGACCTTCTCGCCGTTGCTGAAGGTCCAGCCGTCCTTGACGGTGATGGTGAAGTTCTGCGAGTCCGAGGTCTCGATCTTCTCGGCGAGCATGTCCTCGGCCTCGCCGGTCTCCGGGTTGTACTTCTTCAGGCTCCGGAAGATCATGTCGAGGACCTTGCCGCCCTGCACCTCGTTGGTGTTGGCCGGCTCCAGCGGGTTCTGCGGGTCTCCCCACGAGGAGCTGAGCACCGCGCCGCTGTCGCCCCCACTGTCGCCCCCGCCCCCGCAGGCCGTCGCCACGAGGGCTACGGCCGCAGCGCATGCGGCCCACTTGGCGTGCGTGGCTCCACGCATGGATGCCTCCTCTTGACCGCGCTTCACCTGAGCGCTGTGCCGTCGGTGTCGACGTCCGTATCGACGGACTGATCCTTTATCGGCCAATATCAAGGCAAAAGGTGCATGGCGCACACGCGCGCCACCCGTCCGGGTGTCGAAACTCCGGGAACCGTGGGCGGACGGCGGCAGCGGGGGAACCTCACCGGCTGCGGCGTGCCGCGCGCACCGGGGGCGCGGAGGGGCGGGCCCCACCCGACG
>NZ_JARGEF010000263.1:0-10657 GCF_033794725.1 Streptomyces sp. ID05-39B
CATCCCACTTGCCCTGCCTCTCCCCCCGCCCTTCCCGCCTCCCGGAAGGAAATCTTCCGGCCAACCCGACGCGACACAGACTTGGATTGATTCCATTTCTTGAACCGTTCGTGTTTATCGGGGTAGGTTGGGTTCATGACCGCACCCGGAAGTCCGTCCACGGCGGAGGAGCTGCGCGGCGTCGGCCTGCGGGTGACGGCCGCTCGTGTCGCGCTGCTCGACACCGTCCGCGACGGCGACCACCTCGGCGTCGAGGCGATCGCCGCCGGTGTGCGCGGCCGGGTCGGCCACATATCGTTGCAGGCCGTGTACGAGGCGCTCCACGCGCTCACCGCGGCCGGCCTCCTGCGTCGTATCGAGCCGCCCGGCAGCCCCGCCCGGTACGAGGGACGCGTCGGCGACAACCACCACCACCTCGTGTGCCGCTCCTGCGGCACGGTCGCCGACGTGGACTGCGCGGTCGGCCACGCCCCCTGCCTGACCGCCTCTGACAACCGCGGCTTCTCCGTCGACGAGGCCGAGGTCATCTACTGGGGCCTGTGCCCCGCCTGCTCCAGCAGCCCCGATGGCCACCTGTGACCTGTGTCGGCCTCTGTGACCCGTGCAAGCCTCGTAACCCTTGTAACCCCTGTGACCACTTGATCCACGCAGTACCTCAGCACCGTGATCCCCGTAGTTCGGAAGGATTCCCCCAATGACCGAGAACCATGACGCGATCGTCACGGAACCGAAGGCGGAAGAGGCGGGCGGCTGCCCGGTCGCGCACGGGCGCGCCCTGCACCCGACCCAGGGCGGCGGAAACCGCCAGTGGTGGCCGGAGCGCCTGAACGTCAAGATCCTTGCCAAGAACCCGGCCGTGGCCAACCCGCTCGGTGAGGAGTTCGACTACGCCGAGGCGTTCAAGAACCTCGACCTCGCGGCCGTGAAGCAGGACATCGCCGAGGTACTGACGACCTCGCAGGACTGGTGGCCGGCCGACTTCGGCAACTACGGCCCGCTGATGGTGCGCATGGCCTGGCACAGCGCCGGCACCTACCGCATCAGCGACGGCCGCGGCGGCGCCGGTGCCGGTCAGCAGCGCTTCGCCCCGCTCAACAGCTGGCCGGACAACGCCAACCTGGACAAGGCCCGCCGTCTGCTGTGGCCGGTCAAGAAGAAGTACGGCCAGAGCCTCTCCTGGGCCGACCTGATGGTCCTCACCGGCAACGTCGCCCTGGAGCAGATGGGCTTCGAGACCTTCGGCTTCGGCGGCGGCCGCGAGGACGTCTGGGAGCCCGAGGAGGACGTGTACTGGGGCCCCGAGACCACCTGGCTCGACGACCGGCGCTACACCGGCGACCGCGAGCTGGAGAACCCGCTCGGCGCCGTCCAGATGGGCCTCATCTACGTCAACCCCGAGGGCCCGAACGGCAACCCGGACCCGCTGGCCTCGGCCCGCGACATCCGTGAGACGTTCCGCCGGATGGCGATGAACGACGAGGAGACCGTCGCGCTGATCGCCGGCGGCCACACCTTCGGCAAGACCCACGGCGCCGGCCCGGCCGACCACGTCGGCGACGACCCCGAGGCCGCCTCCCTCGCCGAGCAGGGCCTCGGCTGGAAGAGCACCTACGGCACCGGCAAGGGCGGCGACACCATCACGTCCGGCCTGGAGGTCACCTGGACCGCCACGCCGACGCAGTGGAGCAACGGGTTCTTCAAGAACCTGTTCGAGTACGAGTACGAGCTGACCGAGTCCCCGGCCGGCGCCAAGCAGTGGGTGGCGAAGAACGCCGAGGCGATCGTCCCCGACGCGCACGACTCGTCGAAGAAGCACCTCCCGACGATGCTCACCACCGACCTGGCGCTGCGCTTCGACCCGGTCTACGCGGAGATCTCGCGTCGCTTCTACGAGAACCCCGACCAGTTCGCGGACGCCTTCGCCCGCGCCTGGTACAAGCTGACCCACCGCGACCTGGGCCCGAAGTCCCTGTACCTCGGCCCGGAGGTCCCGGCGGAGACCCTGCTGTGGCAGGACCCGCTGCCGGCACGGACGTACGACCTGATCGACGCCGCCGACATCGCCGCGCTCAAGGAGCAGGTCCTCGCCTCGGACCTCACGGTGTCCCAGCTGGTGTCCGTCGCCTGGGCGTCGGCCTCGACGTACCGCGGCAGTGACAAGCGCGGCGGTGCCAACGGCGGCCGTATCCGTCTCGAGCCGCAGCGCGGCTGGGAGGCCAACGACCCCGACCAGCTCGCGCTCGTGCTGCGCACCCTGGAAGGCATCCAGCAGTCCTTCAACTCGGGCCGCACCGACGGCAAGCAGGTCTCGCTGGCCGACCTGATCGTGCTGGCCGGTGCCGCCGCGGTCGAGCGGGCCGCCAAGGAAGGCGGCTTCGAGGTCGAGGTCCCGTTCACTCCGGGCCGGGTGGACGCGACCGAGGAGCAGACCGACGCGGAGTCCTTCGCCGCGCTGGAGCCGACCGCCGACGGGTTCCGCAACTACCTCGGCAAGGGCAACCGCCTGCCGGCCGAGTTCCTGCTGCTCGACAAGGCCAACCTGCTGACCCTGAGCGCGCCCGAGATGACCGTCCTCGTCGGCGGCCTGCGTGTCCTGGGCGCCAACCACCAGCAGTCGCAGCTCGGCGTCCTCACCACCACGCCCGGCTCGCTGACCAACGACTTCTTCGTCAACCTGCTCGACCTGGGCACGACGTGGACGTCGACCTCGCAGGACCAGACGACCTTCGAGGGCCGCGACGCCGCCACCGGCGAGGTCAAGTGGGCCGGCACCCGCGCCGACCTCGTCTTCGGCTCGAACTCCGAGCTGCGCGCCCTGGCGGAGGTCTACGCCAGCGACGACGCGAAGGAGAAGTTCGTCAAGGACTTCGTCGACGCCTGGGTCAAGGTCTCCAACCTGGACCGCTTCGACCTGGTCTGATCCCCGCGCACCCGCGCACCCCGCATAAAACGGCCGGGCCGCTCCTTCGGGAGCGGTCCGGCCGTCGGCGTCGGTGCGCTGGTGGTCAGCCTCGGTCCCCCGTCCGAGGTCCGCCGGCAAGTCGCCGGCACCGTCGCCTCCTCGACCCGGACGCGGCGAGAGCGACGGCCAGAGCCGGGTACTGCGGAGTCGCCGCGAGCTAGCTCCGTACTTCGCGGGTGGCTGAGTCGGGTGGAGTCGCTGCCTGGCCGTGTCCGGTCCTGGGCTGGTCGTGTTGACCGGGTGTGACGAAGTCTTCCCGGTCCCCGCGGCTGCGGACGGTGCGCCCGCGCATGGAATGTGTGGTCACCTCCGTGGTGGAGAAGCGTCTGGGCGCTCTGCCTGTCGCTGCCGAGTTTCTGCGCCGGGTTTGTCGCGGGCCCGTCACGCCGATGCGTGCGGCGTCCTGCGCCGCGTCCGCGACGACCTGAGCCGTCCTTGTGACGTGACCCTGGGCTCGCGACTGGAGGACGGCGGCATCGAGACAGCCCATGCTCGGCAGGATCACTGCGTTGAGCGGGAGACCCAGAGCAAGAGTCGCAACCGGCAGGCGCAACTTCCTTGCTGAATCGCGCTCCACAATGGGTGACTCCTTGCCGCTCCGAAGGCGGATAGCACAAGAAAGGCAAACAATGCGCGCGACATGCGGTCTATTTTCGCTTCATGGATGACTCATTGAAGGACCTCACTGGAACTCGCAGCGTGAACCCACTGCGGCAGCTGTCTCTGGAGCAGCTGCGGCAGCGCACGAGTATGAAGTGGACGACCTACCAGGACGACGTATTGCCACTGTGGGTGGCGGAGATGGACGTGCCGGTCGCCGAGCCCGTAGCACGAGCCATCCACAGTGCGGTGGAGCGCGGAGATACCGGGTATCCGGCCGGAACCGCCTATGCCGAGGCATTCGCGGACTTCGCCGCGCAACGTTGGGACTGGGACGACCTGGCTGTTGAGCGGACGGCGATCGTCCCTGACGTGATGCTGGGCATCGTCGAGATACTCAAGTTGGTCTCCGGCCACGGGGACCCCGTCGTGGTCAACTGCCCTGTATATCCGCCCTTCTATCAGTTCATCCGCAACGACGGCCGGCCGGTTGTCGAGGCGCCGCTGACCGAGGAAGGGCGGATCGACCTGACCACCCTGGAGGTCGCATTCCAGAAAGCCACCGGTCGCGGCGGGCGGCCGGTGTATCTGCTGTGCAGTCCGCACAATCCGACCGGCACCGTACACACCGCCACTGAACTGACCGATGTTGCCGAGCTTGCGCGCAGGTACGCCGTGCGCGTCGTGGCGGACGAGATCCACGCTCCCATCGTGGCTGCCGGCACCTCCTTCGTTCCTTACCTGAGCGTGCCGGGCGCGGAGAACAGCCTGTCGGTGATGTCCGCCTCCAAGGCATGGAACCTGGCCGGTCTCAAAGCCGCCCTCGCCATCGCTGGCCCCGAGGCCGCCGACGACCTGGCCCGCCTCCCCGAGGAAGTCAGTCACGGCCCCAGCCACCTCGGCGTCATCGCCCACACCGCGGCCCTACGGGAGGGCGGTGCCTGGCTCGATAGCCTGCTGGCCGGACTGGACGAAAACCGTCATCTGCTCGGCGATCTACTGTCCACCCACCTGCCCGCCGTGCGCTGCCGCCCAGGCCAGGCCACCTACCTGACCTGGCTGGACTGCCGGAAACTGGCCCTTGGCAACGACCCGGCGGCCGTCTTCCTGGAACGAGGCCGGATCGCTCTCAACTCCGGGATGGCCTTCGGGCCGGGCGGAGCGGGGTTTGTCCGTATGAACCTGGCCACCTCCCCGGAAATCCTCGCCGAAGGGGTCCGCAGGATGGCCTCCGTACTGTGAGCTCGTCGACTCGAAAGGGACGTGATGGGTAGCCTCTGCGGTCCGCTCAGCAGGACTGCGTAGGTAACCGCCCGTCCTGTGCACCGCCGCAGAGCCGTGCCGCGTCTCAGAGGCCGGCCCATGCGATCCGTCTTCGGCCACTCTTGGTCTCACTGACCCCCTCCCGATGCCCCAGGAGGGGGTCCCATCCAGGCGGGGCGAGAAGCGGGCCTGGGCATTCGGTTCCGCGCGTCTCTCAGCCCATTGGCATCTCAGCGATGAGTCCATGCGCAATTGAGGGAAACAGGCGCGCCTGAGCCCGGATACCGCCGTGCGGGGTCTCCAGGCTCCTCCTGCGGATGCCCACCCTGGAAGACACCAGCGCACGTGGCTGACCCGCCGTCCGATGCCGCTTTCGGGCGGATGCGGGCAGCGGGTCGTGCGCCGCGACTGTCCTTTACAGTTCGGGCGTCCGGGCCGTCGCGTGCTCAGACAAGCGTGGTGACGACGTCGACCGGGTTAACGAGGGTGTCGCGGATGGGCGAACGGCTCTCGACGAGGGAGATCAGCTCTTCGAGCTGCTCGCGGGTGGCATCAGGGGCCTCGATGTGGACGCGAACGCGCAGCTGCTGAACGCCCGGACGGATTGCGGTGTCGATACCGAGGAACCCGCGCAGGTCGATGTCGCCTTCGAGCTCCAGCCGGAAGCTCTTGAGCTCGATGCCGCGCGAGGCGGCGTTGGCGGTGAGTGTGACGGTGTAGCAGCCTGCCAGCGCCTGCAGAACGTACTCCGCGGGCGAGACCGCGGTGTCGGTGCCCAGCAGCGCGGTCGGCTCGTCGCTGGTCATCGTGTACTTCGCCACACGCTGCTCGTCGCGCTCACCGCCCTGCGTCAGGGCGCCGGTCTGCGCCTTGATCCGGAAACCGCCCTGCCACGTACCGTCGACAGCGAAGGTGACCTGGCCGAGCTTGGGAGTGGCCCGAACGGCGTCGATGGTCTCCTGCAGAGCCTTTACGTCGATCTCGTTGACTACGGACATCAGTACTGGTTCCTCCGATTGGCGTGGGGCGGTCAGGGGTGAGCGATGGCCGCGGCCATCGGACCGCCACTCAGGACTGAGAAATGTGTCGCGGCGCGGCGCACACTTCGCCCCTGAAGAAGCAGTCGACCGCGCTAACTCTCTAAGACAAGGCTAGGCGGGATCGACCGCTATATTTTTGCCACCTTTGCTAGCAGCCAGACGGATTGGGGAGAGAGTTGCCCATTGAC
Source organism: Streptomyces sp. ID05-39B (assembly GCF_033794725.1). NCBI lineage: Bacteria > Bacillati > Actinomycetota > Actinomycetes > Kitasatosporales > Streptomycetaceae > Streptomyces > Streptomyces sp. ID05-39B. The sequence continues at coordinate 6,054 of NZ_JARGEF010000263.1, forward strand.
CGGGTGGATCGGGAAATTCTTGCGGAGCTACAGAAGGACGGTCGCCAGACGATCACGGAACTGTCGGAGAAGGTCCGGCTGAGCATCTCGCGTTGCCAGCGGCGGCTGCGCGAGCTCGAGCGCGCAGGCGTGATTCGCGGATACAAGGCAGTGCTGGATCCGGAGGCGATGGGACTCGGCTTCGAAGCGCTGGTCTTCGTGACGCTGCAGCGGGAGGATCAGTCGACGCTGGCGGCCTTCGACGAGGCCGTCGCCGCAATTCCCAACGTTCTGCAGGCACAACGCCTTTTCGGCGATCCCGATTGCCTCCTGCACGTCGTGGCCGTTGACCTCGCCGACTACCGGAAGCTCTACGAAGGGCAACTGACCAGGCTGCCAGGTGTACAGAAACTGACCTCCACCATCGTCATGAAACAGATCGTCGAGGCGCGCCCACTCCCCACCTGAGACGACGCCCCGCCACCCCGCTCGGCACTGGGCCCAATGCCGGCACGAGCGGCCCTGGTGGTGTTGGCGCTGACGCCGGCTCACCGGTGGTTGAGGGGAAGTTGGCTCCTTGCTCCGCGGGTTCGTTCAGGTCTCTGGCCAGCGGGGGTGTGTGGGTTCCAGACCGAGGAGGTCGAGCAGGTGGAGCTGGATGCCGCGGGTGATGGCGATGAGGGGTGGGTCTGTGGCGCTGCCGACCCGTAGTCGCAGGTCGGACAGGTGGTAGAGGATCATCCTGCCGGTGGGTCGTACTTTCTTGTTGCCGGGATAGATGCCTTGCATTTTCTGGTCGCCTCCGAGGGCCCGGCGGACCTGGCGTTCGATCAGGCAGAACAGCAGTAGGGCCAGGCAGATCACGGTGATCAGCGCGGCGACGCGTTTGTTGTCCTGCACGAAGACGGGGGTGACGGCCAGGGGGCCCTTGAAGTCGCTGTATCTGCGCTCGACCGCGCCCTGGCCTTTGTGGCGGCGTAGTACGTCGCTGGGATCGGCCTGTTCGGGGGTGAGGGTGGTCAGCAGCGCGTACCAGCCGTCAACGGCGGCCTCGGCCCGCAGTAAGTCCTCATCGAAGTGCCAGGTCAGGGCGATCCGTCCGCCTTCGGCGGTGGTGATCTCGGTGTGCAGGCAGCTGGAGACCCGGCGGGTCTTGGCGATCACGCCGATGCGTGCGGCGATCTTCTCGGCGGTGTTGTAGTAGCGGCCGCCGGCCGAGTGCTGGAGCTTGTCGAGGTCCTCGCGGGCTTTGGCCAGGCGTTTGTCGCGGGCCCGTCGCTGGCCTTCGGCGTTGCCGGTGGAGTGCACCAGGATCCGGCGCACCTCCAGCGGGGGATCGCTTCTGCGGGCCCCGGCCAGCAGGTGGGTGTCTTCCAGGACCCGGTAGGTCTCGCGCTCTGCGGCGGGAGTGTCCTCGTCGCGGGCGGGGATGTAGTCCACGACCGTGGCCGCCTCGAGGTCGAGGGCGGCGTAGACCGCGTCGTCGACCTTGGAAGCGGGGGCCGGGGCGATGAAATCGGTCCCGGCCTTGATCAGGGAGGTGACGTTGCCATAGGAGATCAGCTTGGAGTCGGCGATCAGCAAGAACTCCTTCGGCCCGGCCATCGCGCGCAAACTGTTCATCGTGCCGGTGATCTGGGAGATCTCCGCGGCTCCGCCGTCGATGACCCGGGACAGCAGCGGGATACCGCCGTCACCGGTCACCGCGAGGCCGACCTGAATCTGTTTGAGGTCGTAGCGGCGGTCTTTGGGATGGCCGTGCTTGATGCGGGGATACTCCTCGTCCTGGTCCTCGGCCGGGTAGGCGCCGTACAGCGACATGGATGTCATGTCCCAGTGGAACGTGGACACGTCGATGCCGAACTTGCCGATCGCCCGAGCCGCGATGCTGTCGGCGATCTCGGTCAGGTGCGGGGCGATAGCATCCAGGGCCCGTCCCAGACGGTCGTCGTTGAGCAACTCCGGCTCGATCCCGAAGACTTCCTCCATCGCCCACTCCCCGGCCCAGCGATCCACCCGCCACAAGGGGGTCGGCGCGGTCAGCCGGTTGGCCACCAGCGCCTCGATGACCTGGCCATGCGTGAGGTGGGCGATGTCGCGGCCCGGGCACAGCCGGTCGACGGTCCCGGCCACATCAAGCCGGCGCAGAAACTCGGCAGCGACAGGCAGAGCGCCCAGACGCTTCTCCACCACGGAGGTGACCACACATTCCCGCACCGCGGAGAAGGCACCCAGCCCGCCCCTGTGGTGGACCGCTTCGAATGGCCCCAGTACCCCGGCCACGGCCCTGGTGCCGAACTGCTCGGTGAGCCACGCCGCGCTCTGGACCTGGGCCCCGCGGAGGGCAAGGAAGCCGCGTATCTGGCTCGGCAAGGCGTGGAAGTAACCGGCGTCGATCTCTCCCTCGTCCAGGTGGAGCGCGCCCGCACTTGGTGGGATGGCGTACGAGGGCTCACGTTCGTCCACGCGGACATCTGCGAATATCTCGCCTCGGACGCCGAACTGTTCGACGCCATCTACTCGGTGTGGGGTGCCGTCTGGTTCACCGACCCCGAGCAGGTGTTCCCGCTGGTGGCCAAGCGCCTTGCTCCGGGCGGCACCTTCGCGTTCAGCCAGGCCGAGCCCATCCCGGGCTCCCATGGCCCGCAACCGATGGGCGGTAAGTGGCTTGAACAGCGTGAGCGCGAACTCACGGTAGTTCGTTGGCAGTACACGCCCGAGGTGTGGGCCGACCTGCTCAAGCGCCATGGCTTCACCGACATCCAAGCGTCAGTACTCGAAGCGCCCGAGGTAGGCAGGCTGGGCACGCTCCTGGTCAGGGCCCGGACCGCCGGTGCCTGAGAGTGGCTTGCTTGATCAGCCGCCCAGCTGCCCGCCTCTGATCGCCGAAACGAAAGAGGTCCACCTGTCGGCAGGGAACACGAGCACCGGCCCGTCCCGAAGCTTGCTGTCCCGTACCGGGACGGCGGTGGCGAAGTCGTCGGAGACCTCCAGGCAGGCGCCACCGTCCTGGTTGCTGTGGCTGCTCTTGCGCCAGGAGGCGGCAGTCAGGTCGCTGGATCGCACGGTGCTTCCTCCAACATCCGCAGGATGAACTTGCGCGACTCAGCCGGAGTGAGCGCCAAGTCACGCACCGCATCGTACGTGTTCTGCAAACGCACAACCGAGCTGGATTCCTCGATGAGTTCGCCCCTGTATCCGTTCTCGGTATACGCGACGGTCCTGCCCTCCGGAAGGAGCAAGTACCACATATCTGCGCTCATGAGGCCGTGCGGCCCCGCGCTCTGCAACAGCACGTGAACCGTCACGTTGGTTCGCTCCGCTGCAGCCCTCAGATACTCCAGCTGCCCCCGCCACTCCCCCACATCTCGCAGTGGCGTGCGCAGCACCGCCTCCGACAGGATCGTGCGGAACGGCGGCGCGTCCTCCCCCTCCAACAACTCCCGTCGCCCCATCCGCGCCTCGACCTGCTGCTCAAGCTCCTTCCCCTTGAGCCCACCCGCCGCCAGCACCTCCCGCGCGTACCCCGGCGTCTGCAACAACCCCGGCAGCACGCTCACCGCGAAGTGCCACAGACTGACCGCCTCCGCCTCCAGCGTCATGTACCGCCGGTACCGCTCCTTGAACTGCGTGTGGTCCCCGGCTGCCAGCTCCCACAACGCCAGCAGCAAACCCGGCGTCCCGTAGTGCGTGTCGAGTGCCTGGACGACCTCCGGGCTCCCGAGCGTCTCGCCCTTCTCCATCTTTCCGAACAACGACCAGTCCCAGCCGAGCCGTTCGCCGAGGGCCCGCAGACTGGTCCCGCTCCCGGCCCGCAGAGTCCGCAGCTCCTCGGCGAACCGCTGACGAGGTTCCTGACTGCGGCCGGTGATGACGCGTCGTTGCGGCATACCGCTGCTCCCTCCGGGACGTGCGCCTGATCGATGTGGAACCTGTGGAACCACCTCCCGGCGACCGGGAACCACCACCCCGCCCACACACCGGTCGCCCACGTCCGGCCGCATTCTCGTAACGACCGGACTACGCAGCGTAATCCAGGCAGCGCAGCCACGGCATGCGATCAGCGGAACCACACCGACGAGAATGCAGAGGCTCCACATGACCACCGCACCGAACGCTCCCCACACCCCCCAGACCGAGGAAGCCCTGGCCGCCCGCGACGCCCTCGCCGTCGCCCTCTCCCGGGCCGGCATCCAGCTCCCCGCGATGGACATCCGCACGCCCTGGGCGGACGACCGCAAGGCCGAAGCGCGGTACGCGCTCATCCACCTCGGCGTGTGCTCGGCCCCGGTCGCCCTCATGCTCGCGGATGTGATCACGAAAGGGATCGCCGGGTGACAGGAGACGTCGACGGGATCCCCACCCTCGGCGAGGCCGTCCACGACAGCGACCGCAACCGCGTCGGACGTGTCATGGGCCACGTGGGCCCGTACGTCCAGCTCCGCCCGCTCGCCGGCGGCCTCGAATGGGACGCCGACCCCGGCCACCTCCGCTCGCTCACCCCGGCCGAACTCCTGAGCGCCCTCGTCGCCGAGGCGAACGCCCGGAGCAGGCGGCCCGGATGACCACGGACGCCACCCACCGAAGGCACCGCCCCCACACCCCCCACACACCTTCGCCAGAAC
>NZ_JARGEF010000264.1:0-10481 GCF_033794725.1 Streptomyces sp. ID05-39B
CCTTCGTTCCGCCCCTTCGTCGACCCCACCCGCACCCTTCGGCGTATTGACTAGCTCTATTCATCAAGTCAGGATGTGAATAACCACTGCAATAATCCGTCGGGATCGCCCGCCCTCCAGGAGGCAGACCATGTCAGGACCCCGCCCCGTCCGAGCACCGCGCGGTACGGAACTGAGTGCCCTGGGATGGCAGCAGGAAGCCGCCCTGCGGATGCTGCAGAACAACCTCGACCCCGAGGTCGCCGAGCATCCCGACAAGCTCGTCGTCTACGGCGGCACCGGCAAGGCGGCCCGCGACTGGCGCTCCTTCGACGCGATGGTGCGCACCCTGCGCACGCTCAAGCAGGACGAGACGATGCTCGTCCAGTCCGGCCGCCCGGTCGGCGTCATGCAGACCCACGAATGGGCCCCGCGCGTCCTGATCGCCAACTCCAACCTCGTCGGCGACTGGGCCAACTGGGAGGAGTTCCGCCGCCTGGAACAGCTCGGCCTGACCATGTACGGCCAGATGACCGCCGGTTCCTGGATCTACATCGGCACCCAGGGCATTCTCCAGGGCACCTACGAGACCTTCGCCGCCGTCGCCGCGAAGCAGTTCGGCGGCACCCTCGCCGGGACGATCACGCTGACGGCCGGCCTCGGCGGCATGGGCGGCGCCCAGCCCCTCGCCGTGACCATGAACGACGGCGTGGCGATCTGCGTCGACTGCGACCCGCGCGCCATCGACCGCCGCATCGAGCACCGCTACCTGGACGTGAAGGCCGACAGCCTGGAGCACGCCCTCCAGCTCGCCGTCGAGGCCCGCGACCAGCGCAAGCCCCTCTCCATCGGCGTCCTGGGCAACGCCGCCGACCTGGTCCCGCAGCTCCTCGCGATGAGCGCGCCCATCGACATCGTCACCGACCAGACCTCGGCCCACGACCCGCTGGCCTACCTGCCCACCGGGGTCGCGTTCGAGGACATGGCTGACGCCGCCGCGAAGGACCCGGCCGGTTTCACCACCCGGGCCCGCGAGTCCATGGCCCGGCACGTCGAGGCGATGGTCGGCTTCATGGACGCCGGCGCCGAGGTCTTCGACTACGGCAACTCCATCCGCGGTGAGGCCCAACTGGCCGGATACGACCGCTCCTTCGCCTTCCCCGGCTTCGTCCCCGCCTACATCCGCCCGCTGTTCTGCGAGGGCAAGGGTCCCTTCCGCTGGGCCGCCCTGTCCGGCGACCCGGCCGACATCGCCAAGACCGACAAGGCGATGCTCGACCTGTTCCCGGAGAACGAGTCCCTCGCCCGCTGGATCAAGCTGGCCGGTGAGCGCGTCCACTTCCAGGGCCTGCCAGCCCGCATCTGCTGGCTCGGCTACGGCGAGCGCGACAAGGCCGGCGAGCGGTTCAACGACATGGTCGCGAGCGGCGAGCTGGCCGCACCGCTGGTCATCGGGCGGGACCACCTCGACTCGGGTTCCGTCGCCTCGCCCTACCGCGAGACGGAGGCCATGCTCGACGGCTCCGACGCGATCGCCGACTGGCCGCTGCTGAACGCCATGGTCAACGTGGCCTCCGGCGCCTCCTGGGTGTCGATCCACCACGGCGGCGGCGTCGGCATGGGCCGCTCCATCCACGCCGGCCAGGTGACGGTGGCCGACGGCACGCAGCTGGCCGGCGAGAAGATCCGGCGCGTGCTCACCAACGACCCGGGCATGGGCGTCATCCGGCACGTCGACGCCGGATACGACATCGCGGAGTCGGTCGCCGACGAGCGGGGCGTGCGGGTGCCGCTGCGCGAGGGTGACGACGCGTGACCCGTCCGGGTGTTGAAGCGGGCGGCAGCCGCCCGGCGGGGGACGAGATCCTGCCGCCGGGTGCGGGTGCGGGTCCGGTCGGCGTGTCCTTCCAGCAGATGTGGCGCGACCTGCGCCCCGTCGGCCGGCACCGCGACTCCGGCGGCTACCGCCGTTACGCCTGGACGGCCGCCGACGTCGACTGCCGGGCCTGGTTCGAGGAACAGGCCGCGGCTCGTGGACTGGCCTACGAGGTCGACCGCAACGGCAACCAGTGGGCCTGGCTCGGCGACCCCGCCGCCGGGAACGCCGTCGTCACCGGGTCGCATCTCGACTCGGTGCCCGACGGGGGCGCCTTCGACGGACCCCTCGGCGTCGTGTCGTCCTTCGCCGCACTCGACGAACTGCGCCGTAGGGGAGCGCGGTTCGCCAGGCCCCTCGCCCTCGTCAACTTCGGCGACGAGGAGGGGGCCCGCTTCGGGCTCGCCTGTGTCGGCTCCCGGCTCACCGCCGGACACCTCACGGTCGAGCAGGCCCACCGGCTGACCGACGGCGACGGCATCACCCTGCCGCGTGCCATGGAAGCCGCCGGGTACGACCCCGACGCCATCGGCCCGGACCCGGAACGGCTCGGCCGCATCGGCGCCTTCGTCGAACTGCACGTCGAGCAGGGCCGCGCCCTCGACCTCAGCGGCGACCGGGTCGGCATCGCCAGCGCCATCTGGCCGCACGGCCGCTGGCGGTTCGACTTCCGGGGCGAGGCCAACCACGCCGGCACCACCCGGCTGGTGGACCGGCGCGACCCGATGCTGCCGTACGCCGAGACCGTGCTCGCCGCCCGCCGCGAGGCCCGGCTCGCCGGTGCCGTCGCCACCTTCGGCAAGATCTCCGTCGAGCCGAACGGCGTCAACGCCGTCCCCTCCCTGGTGCGCGGCTGGCTCGACTCCCGCGCCGCCGACCAGCAGAGCCTCGACCAGGTCGTCGGCGGTGTCGAGAGGGCGGCCCACGAGTACGCGACGGCGCACGGAGTCGACCTGGACGTCGTCCGCGAGTCCTTCACGCCCGTCGTCGAGTTCGACCACGCCCTGCGCGACGAACTCGCCCGCCTCCTGGGCCGGGAAAGCGGCCGGGAAAGCGGCCTCAAGGTCCCCGTCCTCGGCACGGGCGCCGGACACGACGCCGGAATCCTCTCCGGGAGCATCCCGACCGCCATGCTGTTCGTGCGCAACCCCACGGGCGTCTCGCACTCCCCGGCCGAGTACGCGGCCGAGGACGACTGCGTGGCCGGGGTGCTCGCGCTCGCCGACGTACTGGAAGGGCTGGCCTGCACGTGACCCCCACGCAGCGGACACGGACGTACTGGCTGGAGCACGCCTGGCTCGGCACCCACGTCGAGCCGGGGGTGACCGTCGAGGTCACGGACGGCCGGATCACGGCCGTCCGCAGGGGCGTCGACGCCCCGTCGCCCGGCGCCGAGATCCTGCGCGGACTGACCCTGCCGGGCCTGGCGAACGCCCACAGCCACGCCTTCCACCGTGCCCTGCGCGGCACCGTGCAGGTCGGCTCGGGAACCTTCTGGACCTGGCGCGAGGTCATGTACTCCGTCGCCGACCGGCTGACCCCGCAGACCTACCACCAGCTGGCCCGCGCGGTGTACGCCGAAATGGCCCTGGCCGGCGTCACGGCCGTCGGGGAGTTCCACTACGTGCACCACGCGCCCGGCGGCACCCCCTACGCGGACCCCAACGCGATGGGCGAGGCCCTGATCGAGGCCGCCGCCGAAGCCGGTATCCGCATCACCCTCCTCGACACCGCCTATATCTCGTCAGGCTTCGGACAGGCCCCCAACGCCCACCAGCTCCGCTTCTCCGACGGCGACGCAGACGCCTGGGCCGAACGCTGTTCACTTCTCAAGGAACGGGATCACGCACGGATCGGGGCCGCGATCCACTCCGTACGGGCCGTGCCAGCGGGGCAGTTGGCGACCGTGGCCCGCTGGGCCGAGGAACGCGGGGCACCGCTGCACGTCCACCTGTCCGAGCAGAGCGCCGAGAACGACGCCTGCCGCGAGGCCCACGGCCGCACCCCGACCCAGCTGCTCGCCGAGCACGGCGTGCTCGGCGAGCGCACCACCGGTGTACACAACACCCACCTCACCGACGAGGACATCGCCCTCCTCGGCCGCTCCCGCACCGGCACCTGCATGTGCCCGACGACGGAACGGGACCTGGCCGACGGCATCGGCCCGGCCGTATCCCTGCAACAGGCCGGCTCCCCGCTCTCCCTCGGCTCCGACAGCCACGCCGTGATCGACCTGCTCGAAGAGGCCCGCGCGATGGAGCTGAACGAGCGGCTGCGCAGCCGCACCCGCGGGCACTGGACAGCCGCCGCCCTGCTGCGGGCCGCCTCCGCCGACGGTCACGCAGCCCTCGGCCGCGACGACGCGGGCGTTCTGGAGACCGGCAAGGCCGCGGACTTCACGACGATCGCGCTCGACTCGGTCAGGACAGCGGGCCCGCCGCCCAGGCTGGGCGCCGAGACGGCCGTATTCGCGGCGACCGCGGCCGACGTACGGCATACGGTCGTCGCCGGGCGGCATGTCGTACGGGACGGGGCGCACACGCTCGTCCCGGATGTGCCGCAGGCCCTCGCGCGGGCCGTCGAAGCCCTGCGCTCCCACTGACAGCACCCGCCGACGCCCCCGCCCGTCCCCAGGCCCACGAGGACACGATGAGCAGCACCGTCATCACCAACATCGCCACGCTGGTCACCAACGACCCCTCCCTCGGACGGGGGTCCCCCCGCTCGAGCAAATTCGAGAGTGGGGGATGCTCTCCCCTCGGTCCGATCCAGGACGCGGCCGTCGTCATCGACGGCGACCGCATCGCGTGGACCGGTGAATCAAGCAAAGCACCCGCCACTGACAACCGGGTCGACGCCGGCGGCCGTGCGGTCCTCCCCGGCTTCGTCGACTCCCACTCCCACCTGGTCTTCGCGGGCGACCGGACGGCGGAGTTCAACGCCCGGATGTCAGGCCGTTCCTACACCGCGGGCGGCATCCGTACGACCGTCGCGGCGACCCGTGCGGCGAGCGACGACGACCTCGAACGCAACCTCACCCGCTACCTCGCCGAGGCCCTGCGCCAGGGCACGACCACCTTCGAGACGAAGTCCGGCTACGGCCTCACCGTCGCCGACGAGGCCCGCGCCCTGCGCATCGCCGCGGCCCACACCGACGAGGTCACCTACCTCGGCGCCCACATCGTCGCCCCGGAGTTCGCCGACGACCCGGCCGGCTACGTCGCCCTCGTCACCGGCGAGATGCTCGACGCCTGCGCCCCGCACGCCCGCTGGATCGACGTCTTCTGTGAGAAGGGCGCCTTCGACGGCGACCAGGCCCGCGCGATCCTCACCGCCGGCAGGGCCAGGGGCCTGCACCCCCGCATCCACGCCAACCAGCTCTCCTACGGCCCCGGCGTACAGCTCGCCGTCGAACTGGACGCGGCCAGCGCCGACCACTGCACCCACCTCACCGACGCCGACGTGGACGCCCTCGCCAACAGCGCGACGGTCGCCACGCTCCTGCCCGGCGCCGAGTTCTCCACCCGGGCCGCATGGCCGGACGCCCGCCGGCTGCTGGACGCCGGCGTCACCGTGGCCCTGTCCACGGACTGCAACCCGGGCTCGTCCTTCACGTCGTCGGTGCCGTTCTGTATCGCCCTCGCCGTCCGCGACATGCGGATGACGCCCGACGAGGCCCTCTGGTCGGCCACCGCGGGCGGCGCCGCGGCCCTGCGCCGCACGGACGTGGGCCGCCTGACCCCCGGCGCCTACGCCGACCTGACCTTCCTGGACGCCCCGAGCCACGTCCACCTGGCCTACCGGCCGGGCGTACCGCTCGTCTCCGAGGTGTGGCGACGGGGCGTACGGGTGGCCTGAGGGGGCTCACTCGCGGGCGCCCGCCCCTTGTCCGCCACCGACCGCCCCCACGCCGTGCCCACGAGGACCAGCAGCGCGCCCACCAGCCCCGGCCACCCCGGCCGGTCCCCGGCGAGCGCGATGCCCACGGCCGCCGCCCACACCGGCTCGGTGCCCAGCAGCAGGCTGACCCGGGACGGCGACGTGCGGCGGACGGCCCACATCTGCACGAAGAACGCGAACAGCGTGCAGAACACGGAGAGGTAGACCAGCCAGGCCCAGTCCCCGGCGCCGAAGTCCGCCGCGGCGGCCCACGGTGACGCCCCCGTCCCCGGCATCGTCACCAGCACGGTGAACACGGCGACGGCACCGCCCAGTTGGACGGTCGTCAGGGACAGCGCGTCCGCCCCGCGCACGGACTCCATCCGCGCCATCGCCAGCACGTGCACGGTACGGGCGACCGCCGCCCCCAGCATCAGCAGATCGCCCCCGGACGGAGCGGTGAACCCGGCACCCTGCGTCAGCAGCGCCACGCCCGCCACCGACAGGCCCGCCGCCGCCAGGAACGCCCCCGGCAGCCGCACCCCGCGCACCCGGCTCTCCGCGAGCGGCGTGAACACCATGGTCAGGCTGATGATCAGGCCCGCGTTGGTCGCGGAGGTGTGCACCACCCCGTACGTCTCCAGCAGGAAGATGCCGGCGAGGATCAGCCCGAGCAGTCCCGCACCCCGCCACTGCGCGCCGCTCAGCGCCCGCAGCCGCCGCCACCCGACGGCCACCAGCACCGGAAGCACGACGCCGAACCGCAGCACCAGCACGGCCAGCACGGTGTCCGCCGTGGTCACGCCCTTCGCGGCGAGATAGCTGGACCCCCACACGGCGGCGACCAACAGCACGGGAAGGTCGGCGAGCCGGCCGAGACGGGAGAGGGAGGCGGGCATCGGCGTGGTCCTCACGGCAGTAGGCGGCCCCACTGCTGGTCAGAGGGCCGGCACAGCGTAAGGGAGGACGGCGTGCCGGGTCAGCGCCTTATCTCACGATGAGGACGGCGCCGCCGGTCCGCTGCGCCGCTCCGGCCCGCCACCGCTGCCGGGGTCTCCCGTCCAGCGGGGCGAAGTACACCCCGCCACGGCTGTCCGCCGTGACGGCCGTCGCGATGGCGATCACCGGACGGATCGTGCCGTCCCCGTCCACGGTGAACGTGAGGTTGCGTCCGTTGCGGCCGTCCACCGAGGAGCAGTGCCAGATCCCGGTCCCCTTCTCCACCGACCCCCGGCTGTCCGGGCAGTAGTCGGAGTCCGCGTACGACCGGAGCACCCCGCGGTCCGCGTCCACCCGCCAGGGTCCCGCCGCAGGTGTCACCAGAGGCAAGGCCGCGCCCGGGCGGCGGCATCCAACCGCTCACCCGGGCGCGGACCGCACTGGTCTCCGGGGCCCCCGGTCTCCGTCGCCGGGGGAGGCGCGCTCACTCCTCCAGCGTCAGGCCCTTGCGCAGCCGCACCAGCGTGCGCGACAGCAGCCGCGAGACGTGCATCTGCGAAATGCCCAGTTCCTCGCCGATCTCCGACTGGGTCATCCCGGCGACGAAGCGCAGCGAGAGGATCTTCCGGTCGCGCGGCGGAAGTTCGGCGATCATCGGCTTCAACGACTCGACGTACTCGATGCCTTCGAGCCCGTGATCCTCGTAGCCGATGCGGTCGGCGAGGGCGCCCTCCGCGTCGTCCTCCTCCGGCTGGGCGTCCAGCGAGGAGGCGGTGTACGCGTTCGAGGCTGCCATGCCCTCGACGACCTCTTCGTTGGAGAGGCCGAGGCGCTCCGCCAGCTCGGCCACGGTGGGGGCGCGGTCGAGCTGCTGCGCCAGTTCGTCGCCGGCCTTGGCCAGGTCGAGGCGCAGCTCCTGGAGCCGGCGCGGGACGCGCACGGACCAGGACGTGTCACGGAAGAAGCGCTTGATCTCGCCCACGATGGTTGGCATCGCGAAGGTGGGGAACTCCACCCCACGGCTGAGCTCGAAGCGGTCGATCGCCTTGATCAGGCCGATCGTGCCGACCTGGATGATGTCCTCCATGGGCTCGCTGCGGGAGCGAAAACGGGAGGCCGCGAACTTGACCAGCGCCAGGTTCAGTTCGACGAGTGTGTTGCGCACGTACGAGTATTCGTGCGTGCCTTCCTCCAGCGACTCCAGTCGCTCGAAGAGGGTCTTGGACAGGGCCCGCGCGTCGACGGGGCCGACCTCGTCGTACGGGGGGATCTCCGGGAGTCCGGCGAGGGCGTCACGGGGATCGCCGCTCTGCTCGATGGGATTCAGCTGTTCCGGAGGGGGTGTCGACGTCGCCCTGTGGGTATACGGAGCGTCGAGCCGGGATGACATGATGTCCTCCATCGTTCTCGGCATATGGCTGCCGAAGCCAGTGCGTGCACTGCGGTGTGCGGCGCCTCCAAAGCCGGCCGAGTCGGGTGTGTCCTTCTAGCCCTACCTGCTTTACTCAGCCGATCGCAAGTGCGTTCTGTTCGATTATGTCCGTTTGTGGGCGATTGTTCGGCTGTTGGAGTGCGTATCGAGGGCGTAGTGTTCGAGGGCGTCAGCTAGCACTCACGACCTCGGGAGAGACACGGCATGGACCGCGGGACGGTCGGCAGCGCACAGTCTGGCCGGCTCATGGTGGAAGTGCGGGAAGAGGGCTCCAGCGCCGTCGTGACCCCGGCCGGTGAGTTGGATCACCACACGGCCGATCTGTTGCGCGAGCCGTTGGACGAGTGCCTCGCCAAGGGGCTGAGCCGACTCGTCGTGGACTGCTCACGACTGGAGTTCTGCGACTCCACAGGGCTCAACGTCCTGCTCGGTGCCCGCCTGAAGGCGGAGGCCGCGGGTGGCGGGGTGCACCTGGCGGGCATGCTGCCCGTCGTGGCCCGAGTCTTCGAGATCACCGGCGCGGACGCCGTCTTCACCGTGCACGACACGGTCGACGCCGCCCTCGCGGACGGTGACGACGGCGGCTGACCCCGGGGCCCGCCCCGTCGGCCCCGTCTCGGCGGCCGGGCGCGACCGGCACTCCCGCGCGCCACGGCTCACCAGGGGCGGACACGGTGGTCACCTCCGGGCGAACGAGGGGTGTTCCGCCCGATCCGTCGGGCAGGAGACACCTGAACATGTCGGCGGCACAGCACGAGGAGAGGGCGGGATGCGCAGACCTACCGTGCGACGGCCGCTGAACGTGTGTACCGGCTCCGGGGCCGACAAGGAGCCGCGCAGCCCCGTGAACCCCCATCGTGCGAGCGATGGACCGAGCCATGAACTGAACGTCGAATTGAACCCCGAACTGGTGAATCGGTGAGGTGAAGCGCTGATGAGCACCACCCGGCCTTGCTCGCCGGGCGACCGCGGCCCGGAGCCCAGCGGCGCTTCCGGAGCGTCGGCGGGTCGTCAGGTCCGCAGACTGAGCTTCGACGGCGCGAGCGGTGTCGTCCCCCTCGCCCGCGACTTCGCCCGCCAGGCGTTGTACGCCTGGGGCTGGCTGCCCGCCGCGGGCGCCGACCGGCGGGCCGCCGCCGAGGACGTCCTGCTCGTCGTCTCCGAACTGGTCACCAACGCCTGCCTGCACGCCGAGGGCCCGGACGGGCTCCGGCTCAGCTGTGACAACAAGGTGATCCGCGTCGAGGTCTCCGACCGCGGCACCGGCCAGCCGGCACCCCGCACCCCCCACCGCGCGGGCCGCCCCGGCGGCCATGGCATGTTCATCGTGCAACGCCTCTGCCTCGACTGGGGAGTCGTCCGGACCCCGGAGGTCGCGGGCAAAACGGTATGGGCGGAACTGGGCGCCCCGGCCTGACCCCACGGGGGACCGCCGGGCGGGACCGTCTGTCGCCCTCACGCTCGCCCTCACGCTCGCCCTCACGCTCGCCCTCACGCTCGCGCTGTCGCGTCGACGTGGCCCGGCTTCCGTCACCGCACTGACCTGACCACCCGCTTCCCGCCGCGGACCGACCAGGGCTCGACGGGCCGCGCCGACACGAGCCCGCCCCCGCGCCGAGCGGCTGCCTCCACCTGACCGCCTCCCCTGCGCGGCCCGCTGCCTCTCCTGCGTGGCGCACGGCCGCATCGGTGCGGCCCACTGGGTGGCGTCCCGCGTCGTGGTGCAGGGATGCGGAGCTCGCGACTCCGCAGCTCAAATGGGGTGGTGTACTCGTTTCCGCGCCGGATGGCGGTGATGACGCCCGTGAGCGGCGCGGCGAACCGGGGAGGCGGGCCGGCTGGCGCGTGCACCACGGCGCTGAACGGAGCCGCGCGGTCCGGATGGCTACACCACTCGGCGGGGCACCACCGCCCACTGCCTCCCCTGCGTGGCCCACCGCCTCTCCTGCGTGGCGCACGGCCTCTCCTGTGTGGCCCACTGCATCTCCTGTGTGGCGCACCGCCTTTCCTGCGTGGCCCACCGCCTCCCCTGCGTGGCGCACGGCCTCTCCTGCGTGGCGCACTGCCGCACCGGTGCGGCCCGAGCTTCGACGTGACCGGTCCCTTCGGCCCGCTTGGCGAGGGGCCGCCGCGAGGGCGTGGCTCGCCTCCGGCCCGTGCGGCCAGTCCTGTCAGCGGCCCCTCGCCCGGCGCCCGGGCCGGTCCCGCTCCTCCCGGTGCGCCGACCCGTCCCCGCATCGTCCGCAGCCCGATGGCCATCGGCTCCCAGCCTCAGCCTGCCCCGGATGTGGCGGGGTCCCTGAAGCCCGCCGGGCCGCACCCAGTCGAGCCAAGCCGCACCCAGCCCCGCAGAGACAGCCCCGCAGAGATCCACCC
>NZ_JARGEF010000265.1:0-10456 GCF_033794725.1 Streptomyces sp. ID05-39B
AATGTGTATAAGGGACAGTCTCGGGGGTGAGGACGAGGAGGGTGAGGCGTTCGGTGATCGCGGTGGGGCGGTAGCCGCACAGCCAGAACAGGTCGGGGCCGGGAGTGACGAGCACTCCGGAGAGCCCGGCCGCGACCGCCTCGCGGGCGGCGCGGGCCATGCGCTCGGCGTAGTCGTCGGGCGTGGCGGCCCACACGGCCGCTTCGGCTGCCTCGTCGCTCATCTCGCTCCACCTCGTCCACGTCGGTCCCGTCCATTGGAGCGGGTGGGGGTGGCGGGTGCGGGACGGTGTACCGCCGTACGGGTGGAGGATGCCCGGGGCAGCCCCGGGCATCCTCCCGGCCTCCCCCCGGCGGACCGCCTGCCGCCTCTGCCTGCCGCCTCCTCCCTGCCGCCCCCCGGCGGCCTACCTCGCGGTGGAGACGGCCCGCTCGCTCACCTCGACCGTCAGGTGGGCCGAGAGGGCGCGCAGGAGGTCGGGGGCGTCGAAGAGGGCGCCGGCGGAGACGACGCCGGTGGCGGTGGTGCGGCCGGTGAGGATGCGCTCGACCGCCTCGACGACGAGCGGGGCGGTGACGGCGTAGATGTCCCGGCCGTGCGCCACGGCCCGCCGCTCGTCGGTGCCGGAGCGGACGACGACGTCGACGACGAAGGTCTGCGCGGACCGGCCGCGCTCGTCGACGGCGGTCGGCGCCGGGGTGTCAGGGGACGCCAGGTCCCTGGCCGCCTCCAGGGCCATCGCGGTGCGCACCTCGGGGATGTCCAGGTGGCTGGGGAGGGTGACGACGTCGGCCATGGTGAACTCGTCGATCACGGTCCGCCGGCCCAGCGGGGCGGGGAACTCCCATTCCAGCAGGGTCAGTTCGTCGCTGTGGTACTCCAGTCTGCCGCCCGTGCGGCGGACCCGGCGGCCTTCGCGGCGTTCGCTGGAGACCTTGCCCGCGACGCGTGTGCCGGGGGTGGGGTGCCAGCCGCTGAGGCCGTAGACGACGCGTGCCTCGTCGGCCCGCGTCCAGTCGCCCATGGCCGTGGTGGCGAGCAGGTCGCCGAGGCCGCCGAAGAACGCCATCGCGGGGAGGATCACCGCTCCCCGGGCGCGGGCGCGGTCACCGTACCGTTCGAACGTGTCGGCGTTGGCCTCGATCTCCGCAGCCACGTCGACGTAGGGGATGCCGGCGCGCAGGGCCGCCTCGATGACGGGCCCGGCGGTGGTGGCGAACGGTCCGGCGGTGTTGACGACCGCCGCCGCACCGGCCAGCGCGCGGTCCAGGGAGGCCGGGTCCTCGGCGGAGGCCGGGCGGACGTCGAGTCCGGCTGGCACCGAGGCCGCCAGTTCCCGCAGCTTGGCGGCGTCCCGTCCGGAGAGCACGGGGACGAACCCGCGGTCCAGCAGCTCCGCCACCACGAACCGTCCGGTGTGCCCGTACGCCCCGAACACCGTCACCGTCTGATCCGATCCCATGACTCTCCCCGTTCCTTCCTCGCATCGGCCCGCGCCGCGCTCCGTGTCCACATCGTCGCCCGCGGGGTGGCCGGCGCACGAGTGTCCGGAACGACATGCCCCGTACACTTCCGGACATGGACATCGGGGGAGCCTCACGGACCGGCGGCGGCACCGTCGCGCTGGCCGTGACCGAGGGGATGCTGCACTTCGAAGTGTCCATCGCCTACGAGGTGTTCGGCTTCGCACCCGTCGACGTGACCGTCCCCTGGTACGACGTCTCGGTGTGCGGGACGGACGCCGTGCGGTTCGGCCGGTTCCGGCTCGACCCCGACGAGGGCCTCGACCGGCTGCCGTACGCCGATCTCGTGATCGTCCCCGGCTGGGCGGACGTCGACGTGACCCCGCCCGCCGCCCTGATCGACGCGGTACGGGCCGCCCACGAGGCCGGTGCCCGGGTGGCGTCCCTGTGCACGGGCGCGTTCGTGCTGGCCGCGGCCGGTCTCCTGGACGGCAGGCGGGCCACGACCCACTGGGCCCACACCGACGTCCTCGCCGCCCGCCATCCGGCGGTCGAGGTGGACCCGGACGTCCTCTACGTGGACAACGGGACCGTCCTCACCTCCGCCGGCAAGGCCGCCGCGCTCGACCTGTGCCTGCACCTGGTCCGCCTCGACCACGGCTCCTCGGTCGCCAACTCGGTGGCCCGCAGGCTCGTCGTGCCGCCCCACCGGGCGGGCGGCCAGGCCCAGTTCGTCGCCGCGCCGGTCCCCGACCGGGACGACCACCCGCTGTCCGCCCTGCTCCCCTGGATCGCCGACCGGCTCGACCGGCCGCTCACCGTGGAGGACCTGGCCCGCCAGGCGCGGATGAGTTCCCGCCACCTCGGCCGCCACTTCCGCACGGCGACCGGGACCAGCCCCCTCCAGTGGCTCCTGACCCAACGCATCCGCCGCGCCCAGGAGTTGCTCGAAACCACGGACCGCAGCGTCGACGCCATCGCGGAGGCCACCGGCATGGGCACGGCGGCGACCCTGCGCCGCCACTTCAACCGCACGATCGGCGTCCCGCCGGACGCGTACCGGCGGACGTTCCGGCGCACGGCCGAGGTCAGAGAGCCGCCGGTACCGCCGGGAAGGTGACCTTCGTCAGCTCCTGCGACACCGTCCACAGGCGGCGCGCCACCTCCGGGTCGCTCGCCGCCGCCGTACGTCCCACCAGTGTCGGGCCGCCCCTCATCTCCGCGATGCCGTCGGGGCCGACGTAGCTCGCGCCGGGGAGGTCCACCGTCGCCGCGTACAGGGTGGGGAGGGCGCCCGCCCGGTCGTCCTGGGCGAAGAACCGGTTGGAGACGCGCATGGCGGCGCGGGCGGCCCGGCTCCCCGCGTGGCTCTGGAGGTTGGTGGCCGCGTATCCGGGGTGGGCGGCCAGGGCGCGGACGCGGGAGCCGGCCTGCGTGAGGCGGCGCTGGAGTTCGAGGGTGAAGAGCAGGTTGGCCAGCTTGGACTGGGCGTAGGCGCCGCGCGGGGTGTAGTCCGTGTCCAGGTTCAGGTCGTCGAAGCGGATCGTGGCGCCGCCCCAGCGATGCGCACCGGAGGCGACGGTGACGACGCGGTCGGTGACGTACGGCAGGAGCAGGTTCGTCAGCGCGAAGTGACCGAGGTGGTTGGTGCCGAACTGCATCTCGAAGCCGTCCCGCGTGCGTCGCTGCGGGAGCATCATCACGCCGGCGTTGTTGATCAGCAGATCCAGCGGGCGGCCCTGCCAGGCGTCCGCGAATTCACGCACGGAGGACAGGTCGGCCAGGTCGAGGCGGCGGACCTCCGTGCTGCCGGTGAGGGTCGCCGCCGCCGTACGCCCTCGGTCCAGGTCCCGTACGGCGAACACGACGTGTGCGCCGGCTCGGGTCAGGGCGTCCGCCGTGGTGAGGCCGATGCCGCTGTTGGCGCCGGTGACCACGGCCGTGCGGCCGGTGAGGTCGGGGAGGCGGGTCGCGTTCCATCGCTTGCTCTGGTCAGTTGCCATGCCCCCCAATGTAGACGTCGCCAACAATGATGGCAATGCCTACAATGATGTCACTGACCACAATGCTGTCACCGCCAACAAAAGTGGCAGCGTCAACATCGGGATACGATGACCCCCATGCCCGAAAGCCGCCCCTACCACCACGGCGACCTGCGCGCCGCCCTCCTGGAGAGCGCCGAGCGCACCCTGCGGGAGAAGGGCGTCGGCTCCCTGTCCCTGCGCGAACTGGCCCGTGAGACCGGCGTCAGCCATGCCGCCCCCGGCCGCCACTTCAAGGACAAGCAGGCCCTGCTCGACGCGCTGGCCCTGGCCGGGTACGACCGGATGGCCAAGGCCATGGACGCCGCCCACGACCCGGCGCTCCCGCTCCAGCCCCGCCTCACCGCCCTCGCCCGCGCCTACCTCACCTTCGCCACCGAGAACGCGGAACTCCTGGCGCTGATGTACGCCCGCAAGCACGAACCCGAGGCCGCCGAGCAGATGGCCGCCGCGGTGGACCGTACGGTGGGCGCCTTCGAACGGGTCATCGCGGACGCACAGCGCCACGGCGAGATCATCGAGGGCGACCCGGAACAGCTCACGCTCTTCACCGGCGCCGCCCTCCACGGCCTGGCCGCCCTGACGGTGGGCGGCATGCTCGACGAGACGGCGGTCCTCGCCATGACCGACGACCTGGTCCGCGTCCTGCTCCACGGACTCAGGCCGCGCTGACGCCAAGCACCCGGCCGTAACCGCCGTGGCTGCCGTAACTCCCCGACAACGCATGACACTTGTCATCCACACTGATGACGGACCACACGGGTGACGGGCCCTCCCGGCCCCAAGACTCACACCATGACCACACACGGCAGCACCCGGCGGAAGCTGATGACCACCGCGGGCACCCTGGCGGCAGCGCTCACCGTCCCGCGCCCGCACCCGGCCGCCGCGTCCGGCGCGCCGGCGACCGCGGGGCGCGCGCCGACATCCGACGCGGCGAGGACGGAGCCGCCTCAACGGCTCGTGCTGCCGCGGCCGACCGGGCGGTACCCCATAGGCACCCACACGCTGCGGCTCGTGGACCGTTCCCGGCGAGACCCGTGGGTGCCGTCGCGGCCGTACCGGGAGTTCGTGATCCAGCTCTGGTACCCGGCCCGGCGGGCGACGGGCGGCCGGCGTCGTGCGCCCTGGATGACCCCTGCCGCGGCCCGCCACTTCCAGAGCTCCGGCCTGCTGCCCACCGGCTACGTGGTCCTCCCCGCCACCCACGCCGCGCAGGGCGCGCCCGCCCGGCCGGTCGCCGGCCGCAGCCCCGTGATCCTCTACTCGCACGGCCACGGCCAACACCGCAGCTCCAGCCTGTCCCTCGTCGAGGATCTGGCCGCCCACGGCTATGTGGTGGTCACCATCGACCACACCTACGACGCCGGTCAGGTGGAGTTTCCCGGCGGCCGGGTCGAGACGTACGGCATGCCGGAACTGACCCCGTCCCTGCCGCCCGCCGAGGAGCTGCGCATCGTCACCAAGGCCGTCCAGGTGCGGGTCGCCGACGTCCGCCACACCCTCGCGGAGCTGGAACGACTGGTCCGGTACGGCTCACCGGGCCTCCCCGTAGGCCTGCGGGACCTCATGGACCTGACGCGCACCGCCATGTTCGGCCACTCGCTCGGCGGCGCCACCGCGGCGGAGGCCATGTGTACGGGGCTGCCGATCGCCGCCGGGGCCAACCTCGACGGCAGCCTCTTCGGCGAGGTCGTCACACGCGGCCTGGACAAGCCGCTCCTGCTCCTCGGAGCCGACCGCACCGACGACGCCACCTGGCAGGACACCTGGCCCCACCTGCGCGGATGGCGCCGCTTCCTGCGGCTGACCGGCTCCGAGCACTTCTCCTTCACCGACTACGAGACGCTCCTCCCCCAGGCCGCGGCCCGGCTCGGTGCGACTCCCGAGCAGATCGCCGCGTTCCTCGGCCCGCTGGAATGGCAACGCGCCCTCGCCGTGCAACGCGAAGCCCTGCTGGCCTTCTTCGGCCTCCACCTCCTCGGCCGTCCCGCCCCCCTCCTGTCCGGCCCCACAGCCCAGTACCCGGAACTGGTCTTCCGGCGGGCGGTGGGCTCGTAGGGCGAGAGGGTGGGCTCGTAGGGGGAGAGTTGGCAGATCCGGGCCACCCGGTGCATCCGAAACGCCTGATGAGATCCGTCGGCCTTGGCCCCGATCTGCCAATCGTCACCCTGAATGCCGGCCCGCACCCCGGCGCACCAGGCAGCACCACGTCTCAGCCGTTCAGGCCCAGTTCGCCCGCGCGGATCCCGGCCTGGAAGCGGGAGTCGGCGTCGAGGGTGGTGAGGAGTTCGGCGACGCGGCGGCGGTACGTCCGTAGGGACATGCCGAGTTCGCGCGCGGCCTTCTCGTCGGTGGCGCCCGAGCCCAGCGCGCGCAGTACCGTCCGGCCGGCGGCGTCGAGTCGGGGCTGCTCGCCGCGCAGGAAGGCATTGAGGTCGGTGGCCGTCTCCCAGGCGGCGTCGAAGAGGGCGTACACCCCGCCGACGAGGGTGGGTGCGGTGGTGAGGGTGTACTCACGGCCGCCGGGGCCGTCCAGGCCGGCGAGGATCGCCAACCGGCGGTCGATGACGATCGTCTCGTGCGGAAGCGGGGCGGAGGCGATCCGCACCAGGGCGCCCTGGTCGACGAGTTCGCGCAGGTGCGCGCGGCTGTGCTCGTCGGCGAGCGCGGCGGGGCTGAGCAGCTTGCGGACCTGATGGACCTGCTGGCCCTGCTGGGTGTGACCGGCGCGGGCGGCCATGGCCTGACGGGCGCCGGGGCGGGACCAGGTGTCGAGATCCCGTGCCGCGCAGACGAACTCCTCGCGGACCGAGGAGAGCAGATGCGCTGTGCGCGTGAGCAGTTCCAGGTCACCGCGGATGGTCACGACCTCCGTCACGGCATCCCTCACTCCGCCATTGTGCCCGACGGCAGCAAGCTGCCACCGGTTCGCGCCGCCAACACCCCCCGGTCCACGCTGAGTTCATGAGCAACGACTTCCTCCTCGGTGACGACCTCCCGGTCAGCCGCCTCGGCTTCGGCGCCATGCGCCTGCCCACGAACACCTTCCACGGCCCGGCCCGCGACCCCGAAACGGGCCGCGCCGTCCTGCGCCGGGCCGTCGAACTGGGCGTCGACCACATCGACACCGCCGCCTTCTACACCAGCGGCGACGGCACCGTACGGGCCAACGCCCTGATCCGCGAGGCCCTCCACCCCTACCCGGCCGGCCTGGTCATCGCCACGAAGGTCGGCCCGACCCGCACCCCCGACGGCGCCCTGACCGAGACGACCGACCCCGCGGGCCTACGGCGACTGGTCGAGGAGAACCTCGAAACGCTCGGCGTGGACCGCCTCGACCTCGTCCACCTCCGTATCGGAGGCCTCGCGCCGCCCCCGCACGGCGAATCCGTCGCCGCCCGCTTCGAAGCGCTGGCCGCGCTACGGGAGGAAGGACTGATCCGCCACCTCGGCCTCAGCAACGTCGACGCCGGTCACCTCGCGGAGGCCCGTGCGATCGCGCCCGTCGCGACCGTCCAGAACCACTTCCACGCGGCCCACCGCGACGACACGAACCTCCTGTCCGCCTGCGAGAAGGCCGGCATCGCCTACGTGCCGTACTTCCCCCTCGGCGGCGGGATCACCGACCTCAGCGGCGACCGCATCGCCAAGGTCGCGGCCCGGCACGGGGCGACGGTCCCCCAGATCGCCCTCGCCTGGCTGCTCGCGGCGTCCCCCACCACCCTGGCCATCCCCGGCACGGGCTCCCTGACCCACCTGGAGGAGAACATCGCGGCGGGTTCGATCACCCTCACCGAGGAGGACCTGGCCGACCTCGGCTGACCTCGGTGGGCAGCTCAGTCGAGGGCGAACAGGTCGGCGGCGCGGGCCGCGTGAACCGCCCGCTCCGACCATCGGATGAGCTGGTCAAGATCGCGGCAGGCCTCGACGCGGGCACGGACGTCATCTGGGACATCGATGTCTCGCACGCGGAGGATGCGGAGGATTGTCTCGGCAAAAACCTCGACACGTCCCGCCTCGCGAACTTCCTCGGCCAGCGGGTGCCGCCAGAAGTACTGGATCGGCATCATCATGTCCTTTCAGGTCTGCCGAGCCGGGGTCTCCGCCCGGAACGGAGTCGACACTGCGTCGGCGGTCGCGGAATCGGCAGATTGGGGCCACCTACCACCTCCATTAAGCCTGGTGACAACCGTCGGGCCTGGCCCCGATCTGCCAATCGTCACCCTGGAGACAGACCCGGCTCTCCGGCGGACCGGCTCAGTCGAGGGCGAACAGGTCGGCGGCGCGGGCCGCGTGAACCGCCCGCTCCGACCATCGGATGAGCTGGTCAAGATCGCGGCAGGCCTCGACGCGGGCACGGACGTCATCTGGGACATCGATGTCTCGCACGCGGAGGATGCGGAGGATTGTCTCGGCGAGCGCCTCAGCGCGGCCTTCCTCGCGGCCCTCTTCGCGGCCTTCCTCGCGTCCCTCTTCGCGAACTTCCTCGGCCAGCGGGTGCCGCCAGAAGTACTGGATCGCTGTCATCATGTCCCTCCACATCTTGCGAGCCTGGGTGTCCGCCAGGCACGAGTCGACGAACTGAACGAAGACCGCGGCGCTGTCACGGTCGATGGTCCGCAGGGCGGCTGCCAGCGATTCCAGTATGGCGGGAGCTTGCCGCCCCCGGCCATGAGTCATGGCCGACAGCACCGCAAGGGGTACGTCTCGCTCGGCCTCAGAAGCCTTCGCGATGACGGGCACGTTGTCCGGTCCAAGGACGAACGGACGCACCGTCAGCGAGGGGCACCCTCGCACCCCGAGGTGGATCGGTTCGGCCGCCCAACGGGCCGTGGCACTGTTCTGCGTGACCACGATGAGGACCGGCTCGCAGCGGTACTTCTCGTACAGATAGCTGAGGTAGTACGGCCAGCTTCCGCGCTTCCTCTCGTCCGGCTTCCCCTGCGACTCCACCACCAGCAGGTACGCCCCCTCGTCGGTCTCCGCCCGCAGCAGCGTGTCCACGCGCCGCTCGATGGGCTCGATCTCGGTGAGGTCGACGTTCATGCCGGCGAAGTCGTGCGGCTCGGGGAAGGGGATCTGTAAGACCTGTTGCAGGGCACGGGTCAGCAGCGCGGGATCCTTCTGGAAGATCCGGTGCATGGCCTCGTGTGACGAGCCGACCATCGGCTCTCCTTTCTGTGCGATGTGATCAACGAGTTATGCCGCCGGCAAGTCACACCACACGTATTTGCCGCGGTGTCCGGACCTGGACAGGGGGTGCCAGCCCCATACGTCGGCGCAGGCGCGGACCAGGGCGGTGCCGCGTCCGTTCTCGGCGCCGGTCAGCTCCGCCACGTCGCGGGGCGGGTCGGGGGGTTCCGGGTTCGCGTCCCAGGCGCCGATGCGCAGGATGCCGTCCGACCAGCTGACGCGGAGGGCGGCGGGGCCCTTGGTGTGCAGTACGGCGTTGGAGACCAGCTCCGAGGCGATCAGCTCTGCGGTGTCCACGAGGTGGATCAGGCCGTACATGGTCAGGATCAGGCGCAGGGTGCGGCGGGAGATGGGGACGGCTCTGAGGTCGTTGGGGAGGGAGAGGGAGTACTCCCAGGAAGGGGTGGGGGTGGTTTCAGGCATGCGTCAGCTCCGGGTGGCGGGGAGGTTGAGTGAGCGCGCGGTGGCATTGCCGCGACCGCCATGGCAGGACGGTGCGGTGCGCTTCCGCAGGGTGTTCAACGCATCACTGACGGTAGACCTTAGATTTAAGAAACGGCAAGCCGATCGCGTAATCTGACGCCCGAACGAGTAGCGCCTACCGGTGCGTTGAACCTGGGAGTGGCCGATGGTGACGAAACGCGAGCCCTCTGCACGGCAGATGCGTCTGGCTGTGGAGCTGCGCAGACTTCGCGAGGCAGCAGGCCTCACCGCCCGGCAGGCTGCGGCACTTCTCGGTGTGAACTCCGTTCAGATCAGCCAGATCGAGTCCGGCGTCTCAGGCGTGAGCGAGAAGCGCCTACGCAGTCTGGCCGCGCACTACGCGTGCATGGACGAGACGTTCATCGACGCGCTGGTGGCGATGGCCACGGACCGGACACGCGGATGGTGGGAGGACTACCGCGGTGGGCTACCCGCGTCGTTCCTCGACATCGCCGAGTTGGAGCATCACGCGACTCATCGGCGGGACGTCGAGTCCCTGAACATCCCCGGCCTTCTGCAAACAGAGGACTACGCCCACGCCGTCTTCGCGTATCGGGTCCCGGAACTCCCCACTGCCGACACAGAGATGCGTGTGGAGCACCGAATGCGACGCAAGGTCATCATCGAAGGCCCTGCCCCGATCCCCTACGAAGCGGTGATCCACGAGGCAGCACTACGCATCCGGGTAGGCACCCGTGACTCCGCCCGCGCCCAGCTCATGCGTGTCCTGGAACTCTCCGAAGCGGAGCATGTCACCGTGCGCGTCATTCCCTTCGATCTCGACGGCTTCGCGGGGGCATGGAGCACGATGATGTATGTGGGCGGCATCGTGCCGAAGCTGGACACCGTGGTGCGCGACGCTCCCCATGGTGCCGCGCTCGTCGACTCAGAGGCCCAACTCGGTTCATTTCGAATGCTCTTCCGTAAAGTGGAGGAGGCATCACTTGAGCCGGAACGCTCGCGTGACTTCATCCACCGACTCGCGAAGGAACTGTGAGAGGCACCATGACCGCACCCGAGAACTGGCAGAAGTCGTCCTTCTCCGGCGGCGGGGACGGCAATAACTGCCTCGAACTAGCCTCCACCCCCACCACCCTCCACCTCCGCGAGAGCGACACCCGGAGGTCATTCTCACCACCACCGCACCCAGGCTGGAAGGCCTTGTCCCGGAGCCTGCCCAGGAAAAGCCGAATTTGGAAGCCAAACAGGGCAGGTTCCCATAGTTGTCTTTTATAACAATTTAACGTTGCCAACGAGGTAAAAATAGAAAAC
>NZ_JARGEF010000266.1:0-10431 GCF_033794725.1 Streptomyces sp. ID05-39B
CCTCCCCTTCCCCTTCCCCTTCCTCTTCCCCTTCCTCCGCTTCCGCGTCAGGGCAGGCGCAGCCCGCCGTCGGCTGGGGGGCCGCCCCGGATCTCGGGGCGCCCGCCACCTTCGTGCTGCTGCGGCACGGGGAGACGCCGCTCACGCCGGAGAAGCGGTTCTCCGGGAGCGGGGGGAGTGATCCCGCGCTCTCCGCCGTCGGGCGGGAGCAGGCGGAGCGGGTCGCGGACGCGCTCGCCCGGCGGGGCACGGTCCAGCACATCGTCGCCTCTCCGCTCGCGCGGACCAGGGAGACCGCCGCCGCCGTCGCGGCCCGGCTGGGGCTGGAGGTCGCCGTCGACGACGGTTTGCGCGAGACGGACTTCGGGGCCTGGGAGGGGCTCACCTTCGGTGAGGTCCGCGAGCGGTACCCGGACGATCTCAACGCGTGGCTGTCCGACCCGCAGGCCGAACCGACCGGCGGCGGCGAGAGTTTCGCGGCGACCGCGGTCCGGATCGCCGCCGCCCGCGACAAGCTGGTCGCGGCCTACGCGGGGCGTACGGTCCTGCTGGTCACGCACGTGACCCCGATCAAGACCCTGGTCCGGCTCGCCCTGGGCGCCCCGCCCGAGTCACTGTTCCGGATGGAACTGTCGGCGGCCTCGCTGTCCGTCGTGGCGTACTACGCGGACGGCAACGCCAGCGTCCGCCTCCTCAACGACACGTCCCACCTGCGCGGGTGAGCCGCGGGGCTGTCCGCTTCCTCGGCGACGGGTCCGGTGTGTCCGGGTGAGCCGCGGATCGTGCGTCCCCTCGAAGACCGGTCCGACGTGTCCTCAACGACCGGTCCGACCCTGCGCGGGTGAGTCGCGGGGTCGTCCTCCGTCCCCTCAACGACACGTCCCACCCGCGCCGTTGAGCCGCGAGGCGGCCCGCGCCAGCTCCTCCACCCGCGTCCAGTCCCGTGCCGCCACCGCGTCCGAGGGAACCATCCAACTGCCCCCCACACAGCCGACGTTGGGCAGGGACAGATACTCCGGCGCGTTGTCGGGACCGATGCCGCCGGTCGGGCAGAAGCGGGCCTGCGGCAAGGGCCCGGCCAGCGAGCGCAGATAGGCCGTACCGCCGGCCGCCTGCGCGGGGAAGAACTTCATCTCCCGCACTCCGCGTTCGAGCAGCGCCACGACCTCCGTGGTGGTCGACACCCCGGGCAGGAAGGGCAGCCCGGAGGCCCGCATCGCCGTCAGCAGCGCGTCCGTCCATCCGGGGCTCACCAGGAACCGCGCCCCGGCCGCCCGGCAGGCCGTCACCTGGTCCGGGGTGATCACGGTCCCGGCCCCGACGACCGCGTCCGGCACCGCGCCTGCGATCTCCCGGATCGCGTCGAGGGCGGCCGGGGTGCGCAGGGTCACCTCGATCGCCGGCAGCCCGCCCGCGACCAGCGCCCGTGCCAGCGGTACCGCGTCGGCGACGTCCGCCACGACCACCACGGGCACGACGGGAGCGAGATCCAGTACCGAGGCAGCCGAAGCGGAGGGCAGGGGTGAGGGCATGCGCCTCATCCTGCCCGCAGGGTGCACTGCCCGCAAAGGGCATTGCGCATACTGCAACGAGCCTCGCCAGGCCCGCGGCTCAGCGGCTCAGGCGGCTCAGCGACTCAGCGGCTCAGTGGATCTCGTCCACCAGCACGTCCAGCGTCCACGGCGCCCCCGCCCGCGCCGGCGCCTGCTCCTCCACCGTGTAGCCGAGGTCCCGCAGCGCCACGACCAGCCCGGCCGGGTCCTTCGGCGCGATCCCCGCGGTCAGCAGGCTGCGCACGATCTTGCCCTTCGTCGCCTTGTTGAAGTGGCTGACGACCTTCCGGGTCGGCGCGTGCAGCACCCGCACGCTCGCCGTCCGCGCGGCGACCTCCCCCTTCGGCTTCCACGCCGCCGCGTACGCCGCCGACCGCAGGTCCAGCACCAGCCCGTCCCCGGCCACCTCCGGCAGCACCCGCGCCATCGGCGCCCGCCAGTGCGCCCCAAGCGCCCCGAGCCCCGGCAGCCGCACACCCATCGAGCAGCGGTACGACGGGATGCGGTCCGTCACCCGGACGGCACCCCACAGCCCCGAGAACACCAGCAGCGAACGGGCCGCCCGCCGCTTGGCGGCCGCGTCGAGCGACGCCAGGCCGAGGGCGTCGTACAGCACACCCGTGTAGATCTCCCCGGCCGGCCGGGTCCCGGCCGTGTGCAGCTCCGTGTTCTTGGCGACCTCGCCACGCAGCCCCTCGCTCAGCCCGAGCACCTCACGCGCCTTCTCCTCGTCCCCGGCGCACAGCTCGACCAGCTCGCGCAGCACGGCCTCACGCGCGGCGGCCAGGCCCGGCAGCGACAGCGACTCCGGCTTCAGCGGGGCGCCACGGCCGGAGGCGGCCTTTCCTTCGGACGGGGGCAACAGGACGAGCACGCGCGTTTCTCCTTCGGTGGCTTCGGTGGCTTCGGTGGCTTCGGTGGCTTCGGTGGCTTCGGGGACTTCGGGTACGGCTCCCGCGCGCCAGCGTACGGGGTGCCGACACCCCGTCCCCGCCCTACGCTCGCCCTATGCCCCGCCGCCAGATCCGCGTGACCGGCGCCCCCGAAGCACCGCTCCGGGCCGCCCTCGCCGCCCTGCGCACGGAGCTGGGCGTGCCCGCGAGCTTCCCGCCCGCCGTGCTCGCGGAGGCGGAACGCGCCGCCGCGGCCCCCGCCCTGCCGACGTACGACGCCACCGACATCCCCTTCGTCACGGTCGACCCGCCCACCTCCACCGACCTCGACCAGGCCCTGCACCTGTCCCGGCAGGGCACCGGCTACCGGGTGCGGTACGCCATCGCCGACGTCGCCGCCTTCGTCGTACCCGGCGGGCCGCTGGACGCCGAGGCGCACCGCCGGGTGAGCACGCTTTACTTCCCCGACGGGAGGGTTCCGCTGCATCCGCCGGCGCTCGGCGAGGGCGCCGCGAGCCTGCTGCCCGACGGCCCGCGTCCGGCCGCGCTGTGGACGGTCGACCTCGACGCCGACGGCCGTACCCTCGCCGTCGACGTCCGCCGCGCCCTTGTCCGCAGCCGCGCCAAACTCGACTACGCGCGCGTGCAGCGACAGATCGACGACGGCACCGCCGAGGAACCCGTGGCGCTCCTGAAGACCGTCGGGCAGCTCCGCCGACAGCTGGAGGCGGACCGGGGCGGAATCTCCCTCGACGTGCCCGAACAGGAGATCACCGAGCGCGACCACACCTACGAACTCTCCTTCCGCGCCCCGCTGCCCGCCGAAGGCTGGAACGCCCAGCTCTCCCTCCTGACCGGCATGGCCGCCGCCGACCTGATGCTCGCCTACGGCACCGGCGTGCTGCGCACCCTCCCGGCCGCCCCCGACGGCGCCGTCGGCCGGCTGCGGCGCACCGCCCACGCCCTACACATCGACTGGCCGCACCACGTGTCGTACGCGCAGCTCATCCGCTCCCTCGACCCGCGCCTGCCCCGGCACGCGGCCTTCCTCCAGGAGTGCACGACCCTGCTGCGCGGCGCCGGCTACACCGTCTTCCGCGACGGCGTCCTGCCCGAGATCACCACCCACGCCGCCGTCGCCGCCCCCTACACGCACTGCACGGCCCCGCTCCGCCGCCTCGCCGACCGCTACGCCACCGAGCTGTGCCTCGCCGCCGTCGCCGGTGCCGACCCGCCCCCCTGGGTGCTCGCCGCGCTCGACACCCTGCCGGGCGAGATGGCCGACGGCGGCCGGCGGGCGGGCACCGTCGAACGCGCCTGCGTCGACGCCGTGGAGGCCGCCCTCCTCAAAGACCGGATCGGCGAGGTCTTCGAGGGCTGCGTCGTCGACCTCGACGAGCGCCACCCGACCGTCGGCACGGTCCAGCTGGAGTCCCCGGCGGTCATCGGCCGCATCGAGGCAGCCCCCGAGGACAGCACCCCCCTGCCCCTCGGCGAACGCCTCCGCGTCCGCCTCACCCAGGCGGATCCGGCGACGGCGAAGGTACGTTTCGCCCCGGCCTGACCACCCGCACCAGCTCGCGTACGAGGTCCCGCGCGTCGTCGGCGTGCAGCCGCACCACGTCCACGTCCCGGCGGCGGCCGAGGAAGGTGACGTGGGCGACCGGCTCGGTCAGTTCGAGGGTGACGGAGGTCTGCGAGCCCACCGCGAGGTTCAGCTCGCCGTCGGCCCGCTCGTGCGTGGAGCGCGTCTCGTGCCGTACGGCCGCGATCCGGTCCAGCGGAATACGCAGATCGACATGCGCCGCGTGGCGGACCCGCAGGATGCCGCCGTCGTCGTTCAGGACGTGCGGCCGGACCTGCCAGGCCGCGTACACCCCGGCCAGCAGGACCAGCGTGTACACGTCCAGGATCAGCATGGCGGTGTGCAGGGCGGGCAGGTCCCGCAGCAGCACGGACATCGTGAACGTCTCGATCAGACACACGAACCCGAACCCGGCCATCACCGCGCCCTGCCCCCGCGCGTACCCGAACGCCCGCCCCTCACCCACACCGTGCCGTCGCCGTCCCACCCACAGCAGCAGGCTCGCCAGCAGCCGCAGCTCATGCCGCAGGAGCACGGTGATCGTCCTCATCCGGTACCGCCCTCCTCCATGAGGATCTCCAGCGACCGCCGGATCGCCGCCGCCTGCGCGGGCGCGAAGTCGGCGTAGAAGGCCCGCAGGAAGCTGCTGTCCCGGTCGATGGTCACCGGGTCGGGGAGCAGACTCCGCGGGGTGCACGCGGCCAGCCTGCGCGCGGCGGTCTCCACCCCCGGGTCGTCGGGGGCCGCGTCGGCGAGGGCGTCCAGCAGCGCGTACGCCTCATTGGCCATGGCCACCGTCTCCGGCGACCCCGCGACCGCGCTCACCGCGGCCATCAGCCGCTCCCGCTCCGCCGGGCCCGCCGCCGTCTCGACCAGCGCCAGCACCTCACGGTCCCGGGCGGCCATGGGCGAGTCGTACAGGTGGGCCGTCTGCGCGAACAGCGCCGCCAGCTCGGGGGACACGGGCCCCTCGGCGGGCAGCGCCTCCCCGTCCAGCAGCGTCCGCAGCCGCCCCCGCCGCTCCCGGATCGCCGCCTCCTGCCGGGCCAGGTCCTCGTCCAGCTCGGTCAGCACCTCGACGAGATCCTTGCCCGCGTCGTCCGCGAGCACGTCCCGCACCTCGGCGAGCCCCAGCCCCAGCTCCGTCAGCCGCCGGATCCGCGCCAGCACGACCGCGTGCCGGAGCGTGTAGTCGCGGTAGCCGTTGGCACGCCGCTCGGGCTCGGGCAGCAGCCCCAGGTGGTGGTAGTGCCGGACGGTCCGCGTGGTGACGCCGACGGCCTCGGCGAGTTCTCCGATCCGCATGCCACCAGTACAGACGTTGACGCCGCGGCAGGGTCAAGCGGGCGATGTGCCCACGGTGTCCCTACGGCTCTGATGATCCTGTGCCACGATCGAGGGAACGGTTCCCGATCTCACGGACAGGTGATCCGGCGATGCCCGAATCTGGCGAGCGACCGAAAGAGGGGCGTGACATGACCGCCATGGCCCACGAGCCGCGCACGCAGGAAGAGGTCCTGCTGGAGGGCTTCCTCGCCCTGGACACCCCGGAAGGCTTCCGGGCGGAGCTTGTCGAGGGGGAGATCGTTGTGACGCCGCCGCCGGACGGGGATCACGAGAAGTACATCAGCCGGATCGTGAGGCAGGTGATCAAGCGGTCGCGGACCGACATGGACGTCTCCGGGAACAAGGGGCTGAAGCTGAGGAGCGGAGGCGCCTGCCCGAAGAATCACGTGGTCCCGGACGCCACCTTCGCGGCCCTCGACCTCGACCTCTTCGGGAACGCCGGCCCCTGGATGCCCTGCGACGGCGTTGCCATGGTGCTGGAGGTGACGTCCACGAAGCCCACGGCGGACCGCGAGGCCAAACGCCGCTGCTGTGCCCGCAGCGGCATCCCCCGTTACCTCCTCATCGACCGCGACAGCTCACAGGTCACGCTCTTCAGCGACCCGAGGCACGA
Source organism: Streptomyces sp. ID05-39B (assembly GCF_033794725.1). Classification (NCBI taxonomy): domain Bacteria; kingdom Bacillati; phylum Actinomycetota; class Actinomycetes; order Kitasatosporales; family Streptomycetaceae; genus Streptomyces; species Streptomyces sp. ID05-39B. Next base: position 5,992 of record NZ_JARGEF010000266.1, read on the forward strand.
CGACTACCGAGAACACACCACCCTCCCCTTCGGCAAGCCCCTCACCCTCCCCGAGCCCTTCGCCTTCGACCTGGACACCGCGGACTTTCTCTGACCCGACGCCCGGTACCATGGTCGATACGGCAGACGAGCCGGGCGGACGGCCGCGTGGAGCCCCCTGGGGCTTCCCGAGGAACGTCCGGGCTCCACAGGGCAGGGTGGTGGCTAACGGCCACCCGGGGTGACCCGCGGGACAGTGCCACAGAAAACAGACCGCCGGGGCTGTTCTCTTCTCGAAGAGGGCGGTCCTCGGTAAGGGTGAAACGGTGGTGTAAGAGACCACCAGCGCCTGAGGTGACTCAGGCGGCTAGGTAAACCCCACCCGGAGCAAGGTCAAAAGGAGCCGCTGTAAAAAGCGACTCTGCGCGGACGTTCGAGGGCTGCCCGCCCGAGTCCGCGGGTAGACCGCACGAGGCCGGCGGCAACGCCGGCCCTAGATGGATGGCCGTCTCCCCGGCCGCCGCGAGGCGACCGGGCGACAGAACCCGGCGTACAGCCCGACTCGTCTGCCGCTCCACATTTCCGCAGGTCAGAGGCCATGTTTTCTCGCTGAACAAGCTGGCCGGGTCGAATCCGGGTCGAATTCGGGCCGTGTGGGTGGGTGACGGCGCGGAGATATACCGCTCGTATCGTCCATCCTGTCCTGTCGATAAGGAGTGGATAGGGCATATGGGGCATCCGGCGGGTGCAAAATGCGGCCCCAGGTCAGTGGCCAGCGAGTTGGGACGCTTCGGGCGCCTTCGAAAGTATGGTCCGGCGTGTCTCCCTGCTGGCGGGACAGGGCGCAGGTCATTCCGTCCGCTGTGACTCGCTGGTGGATTCGCTTTCCGGTGGTGCTTGCTTCACGCGTTGTGCTGCGTCGAGATTCACGTCAATCGTCACGCTCTCGTGGTTGTCGTTGATCCTCGCAGCGAGTGCCTGGATGGAGGTGGCGTCGAACCGGTATGGCGGAAGCCAGTCGAGTAGGGGATTTGCCGGTGGCCAAATCGGCACGACAGAACTGTGAAAGTCCTCTAGGGGAGCGAGGTCTCCCTCGTGGAAGGGGATGAGCACCTGGAACGCGACCTTGACCACCGAGAAGGTGACGCACAGGCCGAGGAAGTCGTCACTTGAAGCGTTCCCCGGCATGTAGATCGGGCGCGACACCACAGTCAGGGGGTTCACGTCGTGGTACGCGGCGATCCAGATCTGCATCCCGTGGTGCGGTTGGCGGAAGATCTCCAGGCCCTGCCCGGCGCCGTGAGGAACGATGTTGCCGCCTATCGCATCGAAGAGGATGGCCATCTTGGCGGCCCACAGGGCGAGTCGGCCTTGGGCGTGCACGTTCAGCGATCTCACGTGGAAGAACATCGGGACGAGGGTGTCCTTGACGTCGTTCTCCAGCGTTGACATCCATGTGTTGTTGCAGTGCTGGCAGACAGGTGTTGTCGGCCAGTTGATACGCCGCCGATGGGGATCCGAGCTCCGCACGCCGTGGCGCTTCATCTCGCGCACGAGCCACTTGGGGTAGATGTCTTCGTCGGTGGGCTGGGCGTGTGGGTCCTGACAGAAGGGACAACGGCCTGGTGGCGGGGCCATCCAGTTCGTGTGGGCCTGGCCTTCGAGATTCGTGTCGATATCCATCGTGGTCAGGATGTCGGCCAGTTGGGCTCTGCCCGCGCGGAGGAGTTGGACAGCCGTTCCGAGGCAAGCGCGGTGAGCTGCCCCCAACATATAGAGCGATTCGTCGTTCGGTGGTGGAAGGGGATCCGAGAACATGCGTCCTACGTCGACGCGTGTTCCGATCAACCAGCTCCCAGAGCGCGTGCCGCCGATCTCCACCCATGAGTCGCGAGCGCGCTTGACGAGCTCGCCGCAACCAGCGAGGCAGTCCAGCCTGCGCCAGTCCCAACTCCATGCAGTCGCCATGGCTAAGCGTGACAGGGGCTGAACTGATCTGTCCCCAAAATTTCTGCAGACATCATTCGCCCGCCACCGAATCCGAAAAGTAGCAGAGCCTCAATGCCGGTCAGCAGCGGTGTGGGGCAGTCGACATGTGTCGGCAGTCGGGCGTGATGCCAAGGCCACGTGGACGGCGGCGAGGTAGGTGGCAGGAATGGGGCACGCCCAGAATTGCTCGGATGCGCCCCACCTGCTGGCGCTTGGTAGTGATCGGGCTTTGAACCCGCTCAGTGTGTGAAGAGGTTGCCCAAGCCTGAAGCCGGCCGGATTATGGAGTCATGGACTACCGTCCCCTCCTTGCTCAGCACGCTGTCCAGCTCACCCACGACATGCCGCGGTGGGACGATGCCGCACAGATCGCCGGGCTCGACCCATACGTGTGCAAGGCCTCGTACGTCTGCGGTGTCATGCGCGAGTTCATGCAGGCCTCTGGGCTCAACTTCGAGCACAACTACCACCTCGGGTCGCTCTTCCTCGCCCTCGATGCCACCGAACTGCTCGGCCGGATCGTCAGCGGCAAGCGCGGAACAGACGGCAGCACCGAAGTCCTTCGGACGGGTGTGAGGTACCTGGAGGGTCACGCTGATCCGCAGGCCAGGCCCTTGCCGCACTCCGCAGCGCAGTACGTGAAGCTGAGGAACTTTGCCGGGCATGGCGCAGCACAGCTCGCGCGTAGCGTGGCCTTCACCCCTGACTCGACTCAACTGCTGCTCCGGCACTTGGCCTACGTGTTGAACACGGTGTGGAAGGACCCGTCTCTGTCGGCCAATCTTGCCGCAGCTGAGATCCATCCGCTGTTCACCGTGGTCAAGGGAATCCGACAGCCGGTGTATGTGCGCGACATCCAAGAGCACCTCATGACATCTCAGCCCGCCGACGGTCTAGAGCACGACTGCTGGCGATACGACGAGGCTGCAATCCTGGACAACTCATCTCCGTCAGCGAGTGGAACCGCTTGACCACGATGAACACGCCCCCAGCAAGTCCACCGCTCACGCCGGTCTACCCGTGCAACAAGCCGGGCCAGGCCGTCCTCCTGCACGACGGCTTGATTGGTGGGCTCGGCACAGTTGATGTCCCTGGCCGCGTCGAGCTGACCTGCTCAAACGGGTTCAACCTTGAGTGGGAGGTTGGCGGTGGCGCGACGTCGGGCTTCGCCAACCGAAACCAGGTTCCCCTGACGCTTCGTCGCCCCATAGGCGATATGACCCTGCCTGGGGTCCCCCGGAACGTCGATGGCGGTTGGTCGAACGGAGCCGTTTTCGGGAACTCCGATGTTCCCTTGAGCCGAATCCTCGTTCATTGGTTCAACTTGCCCAACTGGCATGGACCGTTGGGGCTGGTAGAGGAGACATCTCGCGGCAAACATGAATGGTCGGGCCGATGGTTGCTCGAAGCCAATGGATGGAAGATCACGCTCGACGTTCGTCCCGACCACCGGCAGGTCTGGCAAGAACTCCACAAGACTGACGTGTACGTGATGACGCACGTCATGGAGGTGCGTCGCGCCGATGATTCTGGCTTTACCGCCGACGAAGCCGACCCGTTGCTGACGGCGCTGCACGTCGGAATCTCGTTTGCCCTTGGTCGCTGGGTTGCCCCGATGCTGCCCGTGGGAGAAGACGGCGATGGTCGAGTGGTCTGGGAACAGTGGCGAGCTGCTCACTGTGACCCGGCACGCTCGACCAGTGACGGCTGGTGGTACGACCAAGATCACGACTCGCTTGGTGACTTCCTGCGTCTGGCGATCGCCGCCTTCCTCGACCCGGACAAGCTCACGCCCCTGCGCTTCCAGATGATGTACGCGATCTCGGACTTGCGGAGCCGAGACTTCGTCGAGCCCCGAATCATCATGGGGACAGCTGGCTTGGAGCACATCATGTGGCAGAGCCTCGTCTTGAGCGGTGCTCTGACCGAGCGGGAGTACAAGCGGCGGCCAGCTTATGACCTGCTGCGCACGGTGCTGCGCGACGCCCAGATTCCTGTCGACATCAACCCTGGCCTGTTGACGGCAGCCGCGCAGTACGCCGCCGATGTGAAGGCAAAGGAGAACAAGGACATCGACGGGGCCGATGTCGTCACGTGGGTCAGGAACCGGCTGGTACACCCCCAAGAATCGCAAGAGCGCGTCTACGGACTGGACGGGTTGACGCGAGATGCCTGGCTTCTCGCTCGCCACTACCTCGTGTTGCTGATCCTCAATTCGCTCGGATACACCGGAACTTACCGGGACCTCACCCGCATCCGAGGCTGGGTAGGCGACGTTGCCAAGGTGCCTTGGGGCTGAACACTGTGGCGCGACCATGCTTCAGGATCGGCCGTATTTACGGACGTCGGCCGCAAGCCGCTAACGACGCCTAACCTCGATCGTTCATGAGTCCTCGTCGGTGTGCTGACGGGGACTCTGTGTTGGTGTGATGCGGTCTTTTCGGAGCTGGGGCACGTTGATGGCCCGGCTGT